>NZ_AQOI01000806.1:0-17428 GCF_000364665.1 Xanthomonas sp. SHU 199 | reverse complement strand
TGGCAGCCGCGCGGCCGGCCGCGCCGCCGCGCTGGCCGCGGCCGGGATCTGGCTGGCGCTGTCGTTCCTGGGCCTGCTGTTCCAGCAGCGCCAGCGCCTGGCACGGCTGCGCCAGCGCAGCCGGCGCGAACTGGAAGCACTGTTGCAGCAGCATGCGCAGGAGCTGCGCACCGCCCAGGACGGCATCGTGCAGGCCGCGCAGCAGGCCGACACCGGCCTCAGCCGCAGCCTGGAGCACCTGCCGCAGGGCGTGGTGATCATCGATGCGCAACTGCGCCTGGTGGCGTGGAATTCGCGCTATCTGGAGATCTTCCGCTTCCCGCCGGAACTGATCCGGGTCGGGCGCCCGATCGAGGATGTGTTCCGCTACAACGCGCGCCGCGGCCTGCTCGGCCCCGGCCCGGTGGAAGCGGCGATCCAGCGCCGCCTGGACCACCTGCGCAGCGGCCGCCCGCACATGCGCGAGAGCGAGAAGGACGACGGCACGGTGCTGGAGATCCGCGGCAATCCGCTGCCCGACGGCGGCTTCGTGACCAGCTACGCCGACATCACCAGCTACAAGAACGCCGCACGCGAGCTGCGCTCGCTGGCCGACGCGCTGGAGCATCGCGTCGCCGAGCGCACCCACGACCTGGCCGAGGCCAAGCGCGAGGCCGAGAACGCCAACCGCTACAAGACCCGCTTCGTGGCCTCGGCGGTGCACGACCTGCTGCAGCCGCTCAACGCCGCACGCATGTTCGTGTCGGCACTGCGCGGCAAGCTGCACGACGCCGATGCGCGGCAGATCGCCGACCACGTCGACAACGCGCTGGCGGCGCAGGATGCGATCCTCAACAGCCTGCTGGACATCTCGCGACTGGAAGCGGGCACGTTGAAGACGCAGGTGCAGGACCTGGCGCTGGACCCGCTGCTGCAGACCCTGGCACGCGAGTTCGGCATCGTCGCCGAAGGCCGTGGGCTGCGCCTGGACTACGTACCGACCCGCGCCACCGTGCGCAGCGACGCGACCCTGCTGCGGCGCATCCTGCAGAACTTCCTGTCCAACGCGGTGCGCTACACCCCACGCGGACGGGTGCTGCTGGGTTGCCGGCGCGACGGTGCGCAGTTGCGCATCGAAGTGCACGACCAGGGACCGGGTATTCCCGACGCCCTGCAGCAGGAGATCTTCGAGGAATTCCGCCGACTTGGCGACGGCGTCGCCAACGACCGCGGCGCCGGCCTCGGCCTGGCGATCGTGGAGCGCATCGGCCGCCTGCTCGGCCACCGTATCGGCCTGCGCTCGCAGTTGGGCCGCGGCAGCGTGTTCTCGGTGACCGTGCCGCTGGGCGATGCCGCTGCGGCGCAACGCCAGCTGCCGGCGGCGATGGCCAGCGACAACGGCGACGACCCGATCCTGCATGGCTGCCGGGTCTGGTGCATCGACGACGACCCGCGCGTCTGCGAGGCCAGCCGGACTCTGCTGACGCGCTGGGCCTGCCAGGTGGAACTGGCCGCCGGCCCGGACCAGGCGCTGGCCGCAGCGCAGCCGGCACAGGCGCCGGAACTGGTATTGCTGGACGTGCGCATGGGCGACTGCCACGGCCCGACCCTGTTCGCGCAGCTGTGCGCAGGCTGGCAGGCCGAGCCGCGGGTAATCCTGGTCACCGCCGAAGCCGATCCGGCGCTGCGCACCCTGGCACAGGACCGCGGCTGGGGCTTCCTGGCCAAACCGGTCCGCGCGCCAGCCCTGCGCGCACTGATGACGCAGATGTTGCTGCGGCGTGGGTGAGGCTTTTGCTTGGGTTTGGTTTGGTTTGGTTTTGGGTTCGGGGAGTTTGGATCTCTAGCTGCCGTACCCTCATCCGCCCCTGCGGGGCACCTTCTCCCGAAGGGAGAAGGGAAGGGCTAGCCCCTCTCCCCTCGGGAGAGGGGTTGGGGTGAGGGTACGGGCGCGCAGCGATGCCTCTACCACTCGCGCGGGGCGATCAGCTCTTCGACGTCGGCGTCGGCGAAACCATAGGCCTTGGCGATATGCAGGAAATCCACGCCGATGTTCTCGCTTGCGGCGGTCTCGATCTCGCTGTCGTGGGCCTCGAACTCCAGCGCCAGCTTGTTGAACTCTTCGGTGGCGGCATGGGTGAGCCGGTACAGCGCCGGCAGGTCTGCCGGTGCCTGCGCCTCGATCGCCTCGCACAACCGCAGCAGGATCTTCTGTCCCTTGCCGACCAGCGACGGGGGGAAGTAGTCGTCGTCCAGCATCTCCTGCAGGAACGGATAGTGGGCGGTCTGCTCGTTGCGGAGGGTCGTGGTGGGCATGGTCCGGTGGTCTCCGCCCGCGGGGGGCGCGGGCATCGGCGCATAGCATCGCGTATCCGGGCGCCGCAGAAAACGCCCCCCGCCGGCGCCCGGTTCAGGCCTCGCCTTCCGGCTCCAGCGCCTTCACCAGCACCGCGGCCTGGGTGCGGCTGTGGCATTCGAGCTTCTTCAGGATCGCGGTCACGTGGACCTTGACGGTGTTCTCGGCCAGGCCCAGTTCGTAGGCGATCTGCTTGTTGAGCAGGCCATCGGCCAGGCACAGCAGCACCCGGAACTGCTGCGGGGTCAGTTGCGCCAGGCGCGCCGCCAGCTGCGCGTCGGCCTCCGACCGCGCCGCGGTCAGCGGTGGGAACCAGGTGCCGCCGTCGAGCACCGCCGCCACCGCAATGCCGATGGTCTCGGCCGGCGAGGACTTGGGAATGAAGCCGGCCGCGCCGAACTGCTGCGCGCGGCGGATCACCCGCGGATGGTCGTTGGAGGAAATCACCACCACCGGCACGTCCGGGCGCTCGCCGCGCACGTGCAGCAGGGCCGAGAAGCCGCGCGCGCCGGGCATGGCCAGGTCCAGCAGGATCAGATCGGCATCGGCCTGCGCGGCCAGCGCGGCATCCAGGGTGCCAGCGCTGGCCGCCTCCACCACCAGGGCACGCGGCAAGGCCTGGCGCAGCGCGTGCAGCACGGCGGCGCGGAACAGCGGGTGGTCGTCGGCGACCAGGATCGTCGGGGCATCCATGGGCGTGAAGGCGGCTGGCATGACGCTGCAACGCGGCGTCGGGTGGGCGCGGACTACGCGCAGGACCCGCAGTGTACGTGCGTGGCCGTTGGATGCCGAGTGCGCGGGGCCGATCGGGCGGCGGCGGATTGGCCGAGACCGGCATGGCGGATGCGTGCGGCGGAACGCGCGGGACCTTGCGCACAGCACCGCCACACGCGCGTGGCCCTCCGCAGCGCGCAGCAAGGCGTCCTCGGCCGCGCATTCAAGGCCGGCCCCACCATGGCCGATAACACGGCGTGACCGTCTCGTTCTCCAATCTGCTGGGCCGCCTGCCGCTGGCCGCGTCCTGCCTCATCGTGTGCCTGGCGCTCGCGCCGGACGCGTCCGCGGCCGTCACCGCAAGCGACGACGAGCTGCCGAGCAGCCTGGAGCACTTCGGTCTGGACGAGGGCCTGTCGCAGCTGTCGATCAACGCCCTGCAGAGCGACGACCAGGGCTTCCTGTGGGTCGGTACGCAGGAAGGCCTGAACCGCTTCGACGGGCATCTGTTCCGCGCCTACCGGCGCGAACTCGGCAGCGACAGCCGGCAGAGCCTGCTCAGCAGCAGCATCGACAGCATCGGCTTCGAGCCGCGCGGCACCCGCCTGTGGCTGGGCACCAACGACGCCGGCCTGGAAGTGATCGAGCTGGCCACCTGGCAACACCACCGTCTCGACGCGAAGCAGGGCCTGTCGCACAACCGCGTCACCCAGATCCTGATCGATCCGCAGGGCGGCGCATGGCTGGGCACCGAACGCGGCATGGACCGGGTCGAGGCCGACCTGCAGCGGGCGCGCCCGTTGGGCGGCGATGCGCCGGTGGTGGGCCTGACCTGGATGCCGGACGGCAAGCAACCAGTGGCACTGGACCGGCAATGCCGGCTGTGGAGGCTGGGCCGCGACGCGCGCGAGGAACTGCCGGCACCGCGCGGCATCGACGAATGCGTGGGCCTGCAGTCCGGCCCGGAAGGGCTGTGGCTGGCCTCGGCGAGCGGCGGCCTGTTCCAGCTCGATGCGCAGGGCGCGGTGCTGGCGCACTGGACGCCAGCGCAGTTGGCCACCGGCGGCAGCGACCTCAGCGCGCTGATCCGGCTGCACGACGGCCGCGTGCTGGTCGGCACCACCAATGCCACGGTGACGCAACTGGACAGCGCGCAGCACGCGCCGCAGCGGCTGAGCTTCGACATGCCGCCCAACAGCGCCATCATCCGCTTCTACCAAGCACCCGACGGCACCTGGTGGATCGGCACCTACACCGGCGGGCTGTACCGGGTGCGTCCGTTGTCGGCGGTGATCCGCAACGACGAGGAGCGCGTCAGCGACACCCATGCGTGGCCCAGCAGCAGCGTGCGCAGCATCTGGCGCGACGGCGAGCGCATGCTGATCGGCACCGACCAGGGCCTGCTGCTGCGCGACAGCAGCCGTGCCGCCTGGCAGCTGGTGCCCGGGCTGGCCAGCCAGGCGATCCGCAGCATCGCCGCCGACCGCGACGGCTGGTGGCTGGGCACGCGCCAGGGGCTGTGGCGCCTGGACCGCAACGGCACAGTGCGGCGCCTGGGCGGGCTGGCCGACGAGCACGTCAACGATCTGCTGCTGGAAGGCGACACGCTATGGGTGGCCACCCGCCGCGGCCTGACCCGCGTGGTCGATGGGCGCGTGCGCAACGATCCGCGCTGGGCACCCCTGAACGGGCACACCCTGACCCGGGTCTACCGCGACAGCGAAGACACGCTGTGGATCGGCTGCAACGACTGTGGCGTGTGGCGCATGCGCAGCGGCCGTCCCGCCGAGCCCTACCGCCCGCGCGGCAGCACCCTGTACCCGTCGGTGTGGTCGCTGTACGAACACGACGGCGTGCTGTGGGTGGGCACCTTCTCCGGCGGGCTGTACCGCATCGACCTCAAGCGCGACGTGGCGCTGCGCTACAGCGACCGCGAGGGGCTCAGCAGCAACGTCATCTACACGATCCTGCCGGATCCGCAGGGGCGGCTGTGGCTCAGCACCAACAACGGCCTGAGCGTGCTGGATCCGCGCACGCGCATCGTGCAGAGCCTGGGCCGCCGCGACGGCCTGCAGAACCAGGAGTACAACAGCGGCCGCGGCTACCGCGACGCGCACGGCCTGCTGTATTTCGGCGGCACCCAGGGCGTGGACGTGATCGATCCCACGCGCCTGCCGCTGCGTAGCCCGCAAGCGCGCGCAGTACTCACCGACCTGCGCATCCTCAATGCCGGCGAGGACCGCGACGGCGGCGAGAACCAGACCGAGAGCGACGTGGTCTACGCGCAGCGCATCGCCCTGGACCACCGCGACAACGTGTTCACCATCGGCATGACCGCGATCGACTTCGCCGCCCCGGGCACCGCGCGCCTGCGCTACCGCGTCGACGGGCTGCAGAAGGGCTGGGTATACCCGCAGACCGCGCACAGCGACTTCTCGGTCAGCCACCTGCCACCGGACCGCTACACGCTGGTGGTGGAAGCGGCCGGGCGCGACGGCCAGTTCGGTGGCGCGCGGCGGCTGCAGATCGAGGTGCTGCCACCGCCCTGGCGGCATCCGCTGGCCTACGCCGGCTACGTCGTGCTGGGCCTGGCGCTGCTCGGCCTGGCGCTGCAGCGGGTGCGGCACACGGTCAACCGCGAGCGCGACATGGTGGAACTGCTCAACCTGACCGTGGCCGAGCGCACCCGCCAGCTCGAACGCGCCAACCAGCAGTTGCTGCAGAGCAATGCGCGCCTGCAGGCGGCCACGCGCCTGGATCCGCTGACCCAGGTCGCCAACCGCCGCGAGCTGCAGGACTGGCTGGCGCGCGAATGCCCGGCCCTGCTGGCGGCGCTGGACGAAGGCAGCAGCGCCGATGCGCTGTACTTCTTCATGATCGACGTGGACAACTTCAAGCGCATCAACGACGACTACGGCCACCAGGCCGGCGACGCCGCGCTGGTGCACTGCGCCGATCGCCTGCGCGGACTGTGCGGCGAACGCGACCTGCTGGTGCGCTGGGGCGGCGAGGAGTTCCTGCTGGTCACCCGCCTGCCGCGCGAAGACGTCGCCAGCGACCTGGCCGAACGCCTGCGTGCGGCGGTGGCGACGCAGCGCTTCGCGCTGGCCGAGCGCGAACTGACCCTGACCTGCTCCATCGGCTTCGCCCCGTGGCCGTTCGTCGCCGCGTGGCCGGCGCTGGGCGACTGGGAACAGAGCGTGGGCCTGGCCGACCGCTGCCTCTACGCCGCCAAGGGCGCCGGCAAGGACGCCTGGGTGGGACTGGCCCCGGGCGCGGCGCCGGACCGGCCGCGCCTGCACGCGCTGCTGGCCGGCGGCGCACCGGAAGAACTGGGCGACAGCGTACGCGTGCTGTGTTCGCCCGGGCGCCAGCCGCGCTTCGCGCGCTGACCGGCACCACCCCGGCTCAGTGCGGCGGTGCCTGCTGCATGCTGCTGCGCCAGGCGTCCAGGAACTGACGTCGCTTCAGCGCATCCAGATACACCAGCAGCCCCGGGCCCAGCGCGATCGGACGGAACGCCGACGCAGCGGCCGGCCCCCCCTGCGCCGCCACGCCCGGCTGCGGCAGGATCGGCTGCAGCCGCGCCTCGCGCGACAGCCCCTGCTGCCCGCGCGGCGACAGCAGGTAATCCAGGAAACGGCGCGCCTCGGCCGCGTGTGGGCTGTCGCGCGGGATCACCGCGGTGCGCAGCGCGACCAGGGTGTAGTCCTCCGGCTGCACGATCGCCAGCGGCGCGCCGGCATCGATGCGCGCCTGCGCGTACGAACCCAGCACGTTGTAGGCCAGCAGCAGGTCGCCGCGCGCGACCTTGTCCAGCAGCACGCCGGTGCGTTCTTCCAGCACCACCTGGTTGTCGCCCATTGCCGCCAGCAACGCGCCGGCCATGCTGCCGAGCTGGCTGTCCTGGGTCGCGAACAGGTAGCCCACGCCGCTGCGCTCCACGTCGTAGGTGCCGATACGCCCACGCAGCGGCGAGCCCGGCGCGCGCAGCAGTTCCAGCAGCCGGCGGCGGGTGCGCGGCACCTGCGCGGCCGGCAGCCGCGCGGTGTTGTAGACGATCGCCACCGGCTCGTAGCTGATGCCGAAGACCTCGTGCCGCCACTGCGCCCACGCCGGCAGCGCCTCGGTCTGCGGCGAGCGGTGCGCCAGTGCGTGACCGTCGTTCACCAGCTTGGTCTGCAGATCCATGCTGGCGCTGATCAGCAGATCGGCGCAGCGCGGGCCAGGGCCTGGATGCAGGTAGCGCCGGTAGATATCGCCGGCGATCACGTCCTGGTACACCACTTCGGTTTGCGGATGCAGGCGCTGGTAGTCGCCGATCACCGCGGCGAACACCTCGATGTCGGTCGAACCCTGGATGCACAGTTGTGCGGTGGCCGCGCCCTGCGCCGGAAAGCGGCGCACGTCGCCGGGCGCGGCCAGGGCATTGCCGGCGAGCAGCATGCTCAGCAACAGCGGCAGACGGCGCAGCAGCGCGGGCAGGCTCATGGATGCAACCTCGGCAGGTGCAGGCTGGCGATCAGGCCGCCGCCCACGCGATTGGACAGGTCGATGCGCCCGCCATGGGCCTCGACCACGCGCTTGACGATCGCCAGGCCCAGCCCGGCGCCGCCGGCGGCCGCACCCTCGCCGCGCACGAAACGCTCGAACACGCGTTCGGCCTCGGCGGCGGCGATGCCCGGGCCATGGTCGGCCACGGTCACCACGCAATCGCGCGCGCTGCAGGTCAGCGCCACCTGCAGCGGGCCATCGCCGCCGTACTTGCAGGCATTGTCGATCAGGTTCTTGATCGCCTCGCGCAACAGCAGCGCATCGCCGCGCACCAGCGCCGGTTCGCTGGCCACGGCCAGTTGCACGCGTGGCCGCGGCGCGGCCTGCGGCACGGCCTCGTGCAGCGCCTGGTGCAACACCTCGGCCAGGTCGACGCTGGCGTAGCGCTGCAGGTTGGAACGGTGGATCACGCTGGCGTCGCTGAGCAACTGGTTGAGCAGGCGGCTCATGTGCGTGGCATTGCGCTCGATCGCCTCCAGGCTGCGACGCATCTCGTGCGGGTCGTCCTCGTCCAGCGCCAGTTGCGCCTGCGCACGCAGCGCCGCCAGCGGCGTGCGCATCTGGTGCGCGGCCTCGGCCATGAACGCACGCAGGGTCTCGTTGCTGCCGGCCAGGCGCGCCATGAAGCGGTTCAGCGCCGCCACCATCTGCTGCATCTCCTGCGGCGCCGTCGCGGCCACCGGCTTCAGTTCGGACGGTTCGCGCCGCGACAGTTCGCGCTCCAGCGTCCGCAGCGGCCGCAGCGCACGCGATACGCCCAGCCACACCAGCGCCAAGGCCAGCAGCGACAACAGCGCGATCGCCACCAGCGCATGCAGCACCACGTCCTGCGCCAGCGCCTCGCGGGCGCGCCGGGTCTGCCCCACCTGCACCCACACCTGGTCCTGCGCCGCCGCCGAGGACACCCGCCGCGACACCACCGCGAAGCGCACCGGCTCGCCGCTGTAGACCGCATCGAACAAGCGCGGCGGCGCGCTGGCGCGCGGCAGCGAGGGCGCCGCCGGCAGGTCGTCGTAGCCGGTGATGGTGCGCCCGCGCGCATCGAACACGCGGTAGAACACCCGGTCCTCCGGCGCCATCGCCAGCAGGTCCAGCGCGGCATACGGCAGGTCCACCTGCCACTGACCGCCGGCCAGCGCCACCGAGTCGACGATGGATAGTGCCGAGGACACCAGCAGGTGGTCGTAGGAGCGGTTGGCGGCACGCTGGCCGTAGTCGCGGGCGACGAAGAACAGCGCCACCGCGCCGAGCAGCGACAGCGCGCCCAGGTAACGCAGCAGCGTGCGCCGGATCGACGGCGCCGGCGGCGCGGCCTCAGCCATCGCCGTCCGCTGCCGCCGGGTCCGGCGGCGACGCGGCCGCCTCCAGCTTGTAGCCGACGCCGCGCACGGTGACGATGCGCAGCGGCGCGTCGGCCAGCTTCTTGCGCAGGCGCCCGACGTACAGTTCGATCGCATTCGGCCCGGCCTCGTCGTCGAAGCCGAACAGGCCGTTGCCGATCTCGTCCTTGCCCACCACCTGGCCGAGCCGGCCAATCAGGATCTCCAGCAGCCGATACTCGCGGTTGGGCAGTTCGATCGGCGTGCCGTCCAGGCTGACGCTGTGCGCGGCGTTGTCGAAGGCGAAACCGCCGAGCTGCACCACCTCGCTGGCCTGGCCGCGATTGCGCCGCAGCAGCACCCGGCAGCGCGCCTCGAACTCGCGAAAGTCGAACGGCTTGCCCAGGTAATCGTCGGCGCCCACGTCCAGCGCCTGCACCCGATCCTCGATGCCGTCGCGCGCGGTCAGCATCAGCACCGGCGTGGTATCGCCGCGCTCGCGCAGCCCGGCCAGCACGCGCAGCCCGTCCAGCCCCGGCAGGCCGATATCCAGCACCACCAGATCGAAGCGCTGGTAGCGCAGCACCCCGGCCGCACTCAAGCCATCGCGCTGCCAATCCACCGCATGCCCGCTGCGGCGCATGCGCCGCACGATCGCATCGGCGAGATCGGCGTTGTCTTCTACCAGGAGCAGGCGCATTGGAGGCTGGGAATGGTGAATCGGGAATGGGGAATGGGGAATGGAAACAGCAACGGCAGAAGCCTAGCGCATCCAGGAACGTGCTTTTTCGATTCCCCATTCTCGATTCCCGATTTCCCACCGCCGACAGGTCGTTGACAGCTACGTCCGACTAGGCTGCGTCCATGCCGGTCCGCGGCCGTTGCGGACGGACCGATCCAATCGCTGCGACACGCACCTGGGAGGGGACGTGGAACTGAAGACTCTGACATGGGGCAGCGCCTGCGCGTTGCTGTGCCTGGCCGGATCGGCGCGCGCCGCCGATGGCGACGACGACGGCCCGGTGACCGCCGAACTCGGCGGGCGGCTGCACTGGGATTTCGCCCACTTCGACAACGACCGGCGCGGCACGCCCAATCCCGACGACACCGAGATCCGCCGGCTGTGGCTGGACGTGTCCGGCAAGGTCTTCGGCTTCGGCTACAAGGTCGAAGGCGACTTCGCCGGGCTGCAGGACGACTTCAACGGCAAGGGCATCGAGGCCAAGGACGTCTACCTCACCCGTAAATTCGATGCCGGCACGCTCACCGTGGGCCAGTTCAAGCAGTACTTCACGCTCGACGACCGCACCGGCTCCAACTTCGGCCAGTTCCTGGAGCGCAGCGGCGCAGCCAGTACGCTGGCGCCGCTGTACCGCAAGGCGGTGTCGTGGCAGGCCGCGGGCACCGACTACACCTGGGCCGCCAGCGTCTACAGCCTGCAGAGCATCGACGTCTCCAACGTCCGCGGCCACGCGTTCGGCGGCCGCGGCACCTGGGCGCCGGGCGCGCGCGACGGCGACGTGCTGCATCTGGGCCTGTCGCTGGCGCACGAGCACTACGACCATCCCGGTGCCGGCGGCGCGCCCGCGCTGAGCATCCGCCCGCGCCCGGCCGGGCACCTGTCCGACGCCAGCCGCGTCACCCTGGCGCGCTTCGCCGACGGCCGCGACACCGACGTGGACAAGTGGTCGCTGGAATACGCGCAGGTGCGCGGGCCGCTGTCGTGGCAGGGCGAGTTCAGCGGCGGGCTGTTCGACGACGGCGCGCAGCGCGCCGAGGTGATGGCGGCCTACGGCTTCGTCAGTTGGTTCGCCACCGGCGAATCGCGCCGCTACGACAGCAAGACCGGGCGTTTCACCCGCATCAGGCAGGTCAATCACAAATATGGTGCCTTCGAACTGGCATTGCGCTACGACCGCATGTGGGGCGCGCAGCACCGCGACGGGCAGCCCGATCTGCTCGACGCTTCCACCGCCTCGTGGACGCTGGCCGGCAACTGGTACCTCAAACCGAACCTGCGGCTGATGCTCAACCTGATCGACAGCCGCAACCGCGATCACCTGGCCGGCGTGACGCTGGACCATACGCGGGCGATCACCGGGCGCTTTCAGTATGACTTCTGAGTGCCGGGATTGGGGAATGGGGATTTGGGATTCGCAACGGCGGGATCGTGCGATGTGACGTCTGGTCGGCCTCTTTTCGGATCCCTGATGCGGGGTCCATCTTCTTTCATGCACTGCCCTGAGGAACTTCCATGCTGACCGCGCTCGGTTTCGGAATGGTCATTACCTTCATGTACCTGATCATGAGCAAGCGGCTGTCGCCGCTGATCGCGCTGATCATCGTGCCGATCGTGTTCGCGCTGGCCGGCGGCTTCGGCACCGGCATCAACGAGATGATGTTGGAGGGGATCAAGAAGATCGCGCCCACCGGCGTCATGCTGATGTTCGCGATCCTGTACTTCGGGGTGATGATCGACGCCGGCCTGTTCGATCCGCTGGTGCGGCGCATCCTGCGCCTGGTCAAGGGCGACCCGATGAAGATCGTGGTCGGCACCGCGGTGCTGGCGCTGCTGATCTCGCTCGACGGCGACGGCTCCACCACCTACATGATCACCGTCTCGGCGATGCTGCCGCTGTACCGGCGGCTGGGCATGAACGCGCTGAACATGACCTGCGTGACCATCCTCGCCGGCGGGGTGATGAACCTGACGCCGTGGGGCGGCCCGACCGCACGCGCGGCCACCGCGCTGCACGTGGACCCGGCCGACGTGTTCGTGCCGCTGGTGCCGGCGATGGCGCTGGCGATCGTCGGCATCCTGCTGCTGGCCTGGTACCTGGGCATGAAGGAACGCCGGCGCCTCGGCGTGGTGACGCTGCCCGGCGATGCCTGGATGGACGGCAGCGTGGCCGACGACGGCGAGGCGCTGCCCACCGTGGAGGATGCCGAGGACATCAAGCGGCCGCGGCTGCTGTGGGTGAACCTGGCGTTGACCCTGGCGCTGATGGCGGCGCTGGTGATCGGCGTGCTGCCGATGCCGGTGCTGTTCATGATCGGCTTCGCCCTGGCGCTGCTGATCAACTACCCGAACCTGGCCGAGCAGCGCCGGCGCCTGGTCAACCATGCCGGCAACGTGCTGTCGGTGGTGTCGCTGATCTTCGCCGCCGGCGTGTTCACCGGCATCCTCTCCAACACCGGCATGGTCGAGGCGATGTCGCGCAGCTTCCTGGCGGTGATCCCCGACGCCTGGGGCCCGTACCTGGCGGTGATCACCGCACTGGCGAGCATGCCCTTCACCTTCTTCATGTCCAACGACGCCTTCTACTTCGGCGTGCTGCCGATCCTGTCCGACGCCGCCAGCCACTACGGCATCACCCCGGTGGAAATGGCCCGCGCCTCGCTGGCCGGACAACCGGTACACCTGCTCAGCCCACTGGTGCCCTCCACCTACCTGCTGGTCGGCCTGGCCAAGGTCGACTTCGCCGACCACCAGCGCTTCACCCTGAAGTGGGCGGTGCTGGTGTCGTTGGTGTTGATGGGCGGCGGGCTGCTATTCGGCCTCTTTCCTTTGGCGAAGTGAGCGCCGCCCGGGATTGGGGATTGGGCATTGGGGATTCGTAACAGCCACCGCCCGCGCGCCCGTCCAATCCCGACTCCCCAATCCCGATTCCCAACTCCGAAGGAGTTCAACGTGACCCTCAGAATCGCCTACGTCACCAGCGGCATGGGCAGCATCGGCACCGCGATCTGCCAGAAGCTGGCGCGCAACGGCCACACCGTGGTCGCCGGCTGCGGGCCGGACTCGCCGCGCAAGTCGGCGTGGCTGCGCGAGCAGCGCGAGCTCGGCTTCGACTTCATCGCCTCCGAGGGCAACGCCACCGACTGGGATTCCACGGTGGCGGCGTTCGCCAAGGTCAAGGCCGAGGTCGGCGAGATAGACGTGCTGGTCAACAACGCCGGCGGCAGCCGCGACATGCTGTTCCGGCAGATGGGCCGCGAGGACTGGCAGGCGGTGATCGCCAGCAACCTGCATGCGCTGTTCAACATCACCAAGCAGGTGGTGGACGGCATGACCGCGCGCGGCTGGGGCCGTATCGTCAACATCGGCGCGGTCAGCGCGCAGAAGGGCCAGATCGGGCAGATCAACTACGCCACCGCCAAGGCGGCGATGCAGGGCTTCAGCCGCGCGCTGGCGCAGGAAGTGGCCTCGCGCGGGGTCACCGTCAACACGGTGTCGCCCGGCTACATCGCCAGCGCGGCGATCAGCGGCTTCCCACCGGACGTGCTCGATCGTCTCGCCAGTTCGGTGCCGCTGCGCCGGCTCGGCAAACCCGAGGAAGTGGCGGCGCTGTGCGCCTGGCTGGCCTCGGACGAGGCAGCCTACGTCACCGGCGCGGACTACGCGGTCAACGGCGGCCTGCACATGGCCTAGCGCCTCGCCTGCCTCGCATGGCGCCACGGTTGCGCGTGCATGCAGCGAGGATGCGGGACGTGGACGTGTGCTCAACCGCGCACGGCCACCGGATTCGGCAGGCAGGCACGCCGCGGCATACGCGAACAGGCATGCAGCGCGCCATCGCCGCGGCAATGCAGCCGCGGCGTGCAAAGCGCCGCGACGCCCGCCTGGCATACACTGCCGGTTCCGTTTCGTCCGTCGCGCCCGCTCCGCATGTCCGACAAACCCGAATCCGGCGCGCCCGCCGCGCGCCTGCAGATGGCCGACATCGCGCGCATGGCCGGCGTCTCCGAATCCACGGTGTCGCGCGCGCTGGCCGACAATCCGGTGGTCGCCGAACGCACCCGCGCCTACATCAAGCAACTCGCCCGCGACGCCGGCTACCGGGTCGACCCGGTGGCGCGCAGCCTGCGTTCGCGCCGCTCCAACATCGTCTGCGTGGCGGTGCCGCTGATGCACGCGCACGAGCAGCCGCTGTCGGACCCGTTCATGATGACCATGCTGGCGCTGCTGGCCGACGCGCTGACCGCGCGTGGCTACAGCATGCTGCTGTCCAAGCTGGACCAGCACCAGGACCACTGGGTCGAAGACCTGGCGCGCAACAGCCGCGCCGACGGCGTCATCATGCTCGGCCAGAGCCACGAGCACGCCTCGCTCGACGCCGCCGCGCGCGGCGGCCTGCCGATGTTGGTATGGGGCAGTCGCATCGACGGCCAGGCCTATGCCAGCGTGGGCAGCGACAACCTGCGCGGCGGCGAACTGGCCACCGCGCACCTGATCGAACATGGCCGCCGGCGCATCGCCTTCCTCGGCGACGAGCAGTTGCCGGAAGTGGCGCCGCGCTTCGCCGGCTACCGGCGCATGCTCGACGCGCACGGCCTGGCGTTCGACCCGCGGCTGCACGCGCGCAGCCACTTCCTCAGCGAAGACGCCTACCGCCTGACCCGCGCGATGCTGAAGAAGACCGACCCGCCGGATGCGGTGTTTGCCGCCTCCGACGTGATCGCCCTGGGCGCGATCCGCGCCCTGATCGAAGCCGGCCACCGCGTGCCGCAGGACATCGCCCTGGTCGGCTTCGACGACATCCCCCTGGCCGCCTACAGCCAGCCACCGCTGACCACCGTGCGCCAGGACCTGGCCCAGGCCGCCACCCTGCTGGTGGACGGCGTGCTGAACCTGATCGCCGGCACGCCGGTGCAATCGGTGGAGCTGCCGGTGAGTCTGGTCGTGCGGGAATCGGCCTGAGGCGGGGATAGCGCCGTCGAGAACGCGGCAAGGACGCGCACCTGTGCCGGTTGCTGCGGAGCGCGCCTCCAGCGCACCCGAACCCCAGCTGCATCACCTCCTGGCGCCCTCCCCGCGATGCCAGCGCAAATCGCGGCATCGCGGCACAATGGGTCACCAGGCTCCGACGACTCGTGCCGCATGCAACGCATTTCGCCCCTGAACATCGTGGACCTGCTGCTCGATGCGGTCTGCATCGTCGAACCGGACAGCACCATCGTGTTCGTCAGCCCCGCCTTCGAGCGCATCTTCGGCTATACGCCGCAGGAGGTGACAGGCAAGCGCATGCTCGACATGGTGCATCCCGACGACCTGCCGGCCACCCGCGCGCAGGCCGACAGCATCACCGAGGGCGCGCTGCAGCTCCACTTCGAGAACCGCTACATCCGCAAGGACGGGCGCATCGCGCACATTCGCTGGACCGCGCGCTGGGTCGCCGACTACAGCATGCGCCTGGCCGTGGCGCACGACATCACCGAGCGCAAGTCGACCGAGGCGCTGCAGGCGGCGCTCTACGGCATTTCGGAGGCGGCCCATACCGAGCAGACGCTGGAGTCGCTGTGCAGCCGCATCCACCAGATCATCGGCGAACTGCTGCCCGCCACCAATTTTTCCGTGGCGCTGTACGACGCGTCGTCGCAGACGCTGCGCTTTCCCTACCATGCCGATGAGCACCATGCCGCACCGCCCTGCCTGCTGCTGGCCGAGGCGCCGCTGCACGCCGAGGTGATCCGCACCGGCTGCACGCTCCTGCGCGCACCCTACGCCCCCATCACGCCGGCATCAGGTGGACTGGAGCAGTCCGCGCTCGCACCGCAGCCCCATTCGTGGCTGGGCGTTCCGCTGCAGACACCGAAGGGCGTTCTCGGCCTGCTGGTGCTGCTCGGCTATTCCGAACAGTCGCGCTACACCGACAAGGACCAGGCGCTGCTGCAGTTCGTGTCCACCCAGGTGGCAGCCGCCGTCGAGCGCAAGCAGACGCTGGAACGCCTGCAGCACATGGCCCAGTACGACCATCTGACCCAGCTCCCCAATCGCCAGCTGTTCCTGGACCGGCTCGAGACCGCCCTGGTGCAGGCCCGGCGCGCGCGCAGACGGCTGTCGCTGTTGTTCATCGACCTGGATCGCTTCAAGGACGTGAACGACACCCTCGGCCATGCGGTCGGCGATCTGCTGCTGCAGCGCGTGGCCGGGCGCCTGCTCGACTGCGTCCGCGCATCGGACACGGTCGCCCGGCTGGGCGGGGACGAATTCGTGGTGCTGATCGAAGGCTGCCACTCGGCCGACCATGCCACGGCAACGGCCAACAGGATCCTGGCTGTCTTCGGCGAGGCGTTCGACCTGGAGGGCCACCACCTGCACGTGTTGCCCAGCATCGGCGTGGCGTTCTACCCCGATCACGGCGACGACGCCCACAGCCTGCTGGTGCATGCCGATGGGGCGATGTACCGCGCGAAGAAGGCCGGTGGCAATCGGATCGGCGTGGCGTCCATGGCATGAGCCACACGTCGCCAGGCCAGCGGCGTTCGTGCAACGGGATGGACCGCGCCGTGCGAGATCGGAGATCGCCGCTGCGGCGGCGCTTCAGTGCGCCGCGCCGCGCTTTTCCGATTCCCCATTCCCGGTTCCCCATTCCCGACGCTTCACCAACAGCATCGCCACCGCCGCCGCCAGCATCAGCGCGCCGGCCAGGCGAATCACGTTGCGCGGGTCGCCCTGCAGCAGGCGGTCGTAGTACAGCGGCAGTGTCACGATCTGGATCAGCATCGGCAGCACGATGAACAGGTTGAACAGGCCCATGTACACGCCGGTGCGCTCGGGCGGGATGCTGTTGGCCAGCATCAGGTAGGGATTGCCCATCATGCTGGCCCAGGCCAGGCCGATGCCGAGCATCGGCAGCAGCAGCAGCCAGCGATCGTGGATCGACGGCAGCACGCACATGCCGATGCCGGCGGCGACCAGGCAGGCGGCGTGGGTGGCCTTGGGGCCGAACCGCCGCGCCACCGGCACCATCGCGAACGCGGCCAGGAAGGCGACGAAGTTGTAGAAGCCGCCGATCTGCCCGTTGACCAGGCCGGCCTCGCGGAAGCCATGCGAATCGGCCGCGGTGGTGCCGAACAGCGTGGTCGACAGCGACAGCACGATGTACTGCCAGTAGCAGAACATCGCATACCACTGGAACAGCATCACCGGCGCCATCTGCCGCATCGTCGGCGGCATCTGTCGCACCGCATCGACGATCTCGCGCAGCGTCGCCAGCGGCCCGGACGCGGCGCTGCGCAGGCGCTGCAGCTCCGCCGCCGGCAGCACCGGCTCGCGCACGCTGCGCGCGGTGAGCAGGATCGAGGCGGCGGAGAAGCCCGCACCGATCGCGAACGCGGCGATGGTGACGTAGGGAATGTGGTGGGCGTTGGCCGCGTCCTGGTTCATGCCCAGCCACACCAGCAACGGCGGGGTGACATAGGCCAGGGTCTGGCCGAGGCCGGTGAACGCGCTCTGGGTCAGGTAGCCCAGCGGCCGCTGCGGCGGCGCCAGCACGTCGCTGACCAGCGCGCGGTACGGCTCCATCGCCACGTTGTTGGCCGCATCCAGCATCCACAGCAGCGCCACCGCCATCCACAGCGCCACGCTGAAGGGCATGGTCAGCAGGCACAGGCTGCAGACCAGCGCGCCCACCACCATGTACGGCATACGCCGGCCCCAGCGCGTCACCGTGCGGTCGCTGAGCACGCCGACCACCGGTTGCAGCACCAGCCCGGTGATGGG
>NZ_AQOI01000805.1:0-1242 GCF_000364665.1 Xanthomonas sp. SHU 199 | reverse complement strand
CCCCCCCCCCCCAGCCACAGGTACGGCAGGTTGGCGTGGTCGGCGCCCAGGTAGTTGTAGATCGGGCTCATGTTGCTCTGCTGCAGGCCGAAGCTGTACTGCACGCCGAAGAAACCGGCGTTGAGCGCCAGCACGCGCGAGAGCGGAAGCAGGGGACGATCGGAACGCATCAGCATCGGCATCGGCCTGGGCGGGTCGGGCACGCGGGAGGCGTGCCACAGCGGCGGAGCGGAGTGTTGCTGCGCCTGCAATCGTTTGTAACGCTGCGCTGCACCATGCAGAATGCCTCGAATTCTCAGCGAGAAGGTTGGCGTAAGCGCCATTGGTGGATTTGCTGCACTGCAAATTGCAATCGATTGCGGACGGCCGTATCTGTACGCCGCCGCACCCACCGACCGCGCCGCGCCCTGCCCGTTCCGGCAGCGGCGCGCCGCCACCCACTGCACCACTCGCTTCGGGAGAGACAGCGATGCACCACCCTTCGATCCGCCTGCAGACCCTGGCCCTGGCCGTCGCCGCGGCGCTGTCCGCACCGGCGGCGCTCGCGCAACAGGCCACGCCCGCCGCTGCCGACGCCCCGGCGGCGCAGGGCGACGTGGTCAGCCTGGACTCGGTCTTCGTCACCGGCACCGCCACGCCCAAGAGCAAGCTCAAGTCCAGCGTCTCGGTCAGCACCGTCGGCGCCGAGGCGATCGAACAGTCGGCGCCGCGCAGCACCGCCGAGATCTTCCGCAACATCCCCGGCATCCGCTCCGAATCCAGCGGCGGCGAAGGCAACGCCAACATCGCCGTGCGCGGCCTGCCGGTCGCCTCCGGCGGCGCCAAGTTCCTGCAGTTGCAGGAAGACGGCCTGCCGGTGCTGGAATTCGGCGACATCGCCTTCGGCAATGCCGACATCTTCCTGCGCGCCGACTACAGCCTTGAGCGCATCGAGGCGATCCGCGGCGGTTCGGCCTCCACCTTCGCCAGCAACTCGCCCGGCGGCATCATCAACTTCATCAGCAAGACCGGCGACACCGCCGGCGGCAGCGTCGGCCTCACCCGCGGCTTGGGCGGCTACGACAACACCCGCCTGGACTTCGACTACGGCGCGCCGTTCGCCGAGCACTGGCAGTTCAACGTCGGCGGCTTCTACCGCCGCGGCGACGGCGTGCGCGATGCCGGCTACACCACCGACAAGGGCGGCCAGCTCAAGGCCAACCTGACCCGGCTGTTCGACAACGGCTACGTGCGCGTCTACGC
>NZ_AQOI01000804.1:0-23727 GCF_000364665.1 Xanthomonas sp. SHU 199 | reverse complement strand
CTCCCTGCCGGTGCCGACCCGGGTCAGCGGCCGCGACGGGTCGCCGCACTTCGGCAGCATCGACGGCTTCGATCCCGGCACCGACACGCTGTACAGCCCGTACTTCCGCAGCAGCGCCACCCTCGATGGCGGCAACAAGCCCTCGCGGGTGGAACTGGGCGACGGCATGCATCCGCTGTCGCGCGCGTTCGGTGCCGAGGCGCAGTTCGACATCGGCGGCGGCTGGACCCTGACCGACAAGTTCCGCATCGCCGATACCTCCGGCCGCTTCGTTTCGCCGTTCCCCGCGCAGGTCGCCGATGCCGGCGCGCTGGCGGCGAGCATCGGCGGCGGCGGCGCCGGCCTGCGCTACGTCGACGGCCCGAACGCCGGCCAGGCCTACACCGGCCTGGCGCTGCGCACGCATCTGTTCAACGTGCACCTCAACGACCTGGGCAACGCGGTCAACGACCTCAGCCTGGCGCGCGACTTCGCCAGCGGCGACGGCGGCAACCTCAACCTCAAGGCCGGCTGGTACACCTCGCGGCAGACCATCGACGTGGACTGGACCTGGAATTCCTACGTGCAGTCGCTGGGGCACCGCCCGCGGCTGCTGGACGTGGTCGCCGCCGACGGCAGCCTGCGCTCGCAGGACGGCCTGTACGCCTACGGCGTGCCGTACTGGGGGCTGGACAACACCCGCCACTACGACGTGCGTTACGACATCAACGCGCCGTACCTGGCGCTGAGCTGGGACCAGGGCCCGCTGAGCGTGGACGGCAGCCTGCGCTACGACATGGGCCGCGCGCGCGGCAACACCGCCGGCGGCGTGCTGGCCAGCAATGTCGACGTGAACGGCGACGGCGTGATCGAGGCGCCGGAGCAACGCGTGGCGACCATCGACTACGCCAACCCCAAGCCGGTGCGCTACGACTGGAACTACCTGTCGTATTCGTTCGGCGGCAACTACATGCTCAACGACGACCTGGCCGCATTCGCGCGCTACAGCCGCGGCGCCCGCGCCAACGCCGACCGCCTGCTGTTCGGCGTGGTCCGCGACGACGGCTCGGTGTCCTCCAACGAGGCGGTGAACGTGGTCAAGCAGCTTGAGGGCGGCTTGAAGTGGCGCAGCGGCGGGCTGAGCCTGTTCGCCACCGCCTTCGCCGCGCGCACCCAGGAGCAGAATTACGAAGCCACCACCCAGCGCTTCTTCGACCGCACCTACAAGGCGCACGGCCTCGAGCTGGAAGCCGCATACCGCACCGGCGGCTTCACCCTCAACGGTGGCCTGACCTGGACCGACGCCACCATCGACAAGGACCAGATCACCCCGGCCAACGCTGGCAACACCCCGCGTCGGCAGGCGCGCTTCGTCTGGCAGCTGACGCCGAGCTACCGCGGCGAGCGCTACCAGGTCGGGGTCAACGCGATCGGCACCACGTCGGCCTACACCCAGGACAGCAACCAGCTGAGGATGCCGGGCTACACCCAGGTCAACCTGTTCGGCGACTACCGCATCACCGATGCGCTGACCGTCTCGCTCAACGTCAACAACCTGTTCAACACCTTCGGCCTGACCGAAGCGGAGGAAGCGTCGATCGCCGACGCGGCTTCCGGCGTGATCCGCGCGCGCTCGATCCCGGGCCGGACTTCCAGCATCAGCCTGCGCTACGACTTCTGACAAGGACCGCACATCCGCGCCCCGCCCGGGGCGCGGCCAAGCCCCCCCCCCATGACCGCACCCGCTCCTTCCGCACTGTCCGCGCTCGCCCACACCCTGTGGCAGGCGCATCTGCAACCGGACGCCGCCGACGCGTTGCTGCCGCGCCTGCAGCGCCACGGCGAACGCCTGCTCGCCCCATTGCATGCGCTGTACGCTGCGCATCCGGCCTTCGCGCAATGGCTGCCGCAGTGGCTGACGCAATTGGCGGCCACCGCCAACGCGCGGCCGTCGGCGCTGCGCCAGCTCGATGCCGAGCGCGCGCCCGACTGGTTCGCCACCCCGGCGATGCTCGGCTACAGCGCCTATGTCGACCGCTTCGCCGGGACCTTGCATGGCGTCGGCGAACGCGTGCCCTACCTGCAGGAACTGGGTGTTCGCTACCTGCACCTGCTGCCGTTCCTGCGCGCGCGCGCCGGCGACAACGATGGCGGCTTTGCGGTCAGCGACTACGGCCAGGTCGAGCCGCGGCTCGGCGACACCGACGACCTGGCGGCACTGACCACGCGGCTGCGTGCGGCCGGGATCAGCCTGTGCGCCGACTTCGTGCTCAACCACACCGCCGACGACCATCCCTGGGCGCTGGCGGCCAAGCGTGGCGACGCGCGGCATCTGGACTACTACCACCACTTCCGCGACCGCGACGCGGTGGATGCCTACGAGCAGACCCTGGGCCAGGTGTTCCCGCACACCGCGCCGGGCAACTTCACCTGGGTGGAAGGAGCCGACGCCTGGTTGTGGACCACGTTCTACCCCTACCAATGGGATCTGGACTGGAGCAATCCGGCAGTGTTCGGCGAGATGGCGCTGGCGCTGCTGCGCCTGGCCAACCTGGGCGTGGAGGTGTTCCGCCTGGATTCCACCGCCTACCTGTGGAAGCGTCCCGGCACCGACTGCATGAACCAGCCGGAGGCGCACACGATCCTGCAGGCGCTGCGCGCGCTCACCGACATCCTTGCGCCGGCGGTCCTGCTGAAGGCCGAGGCGATCGTGCCGATGGCGCAGTTGCCGCCCTACTTAGGCGAAGGCGCCGCGCGCGGCCACGAATGCCACCTCGCCTACCACAGCACGCTGATGGCGGCCGGCTGGGTGGCGCTGGCCGAGCAGCGCGGCGACATCGTGCAGGCGGCGATCGCGCAGACGCCGGCGCTGCCGCCAGCCTGTGGCTGGCTCAGCTATGTGCGCTGCCATGACGACATCGGCTGGAACGTGCTGCAGCGCGAAGCCGTCGGCGGCGATGGTGTCGCCCCGTTCGCGCTGGCGCGCATCGCCCAGTTCTACGCCGGCGACACAGCGGACAGCTACGCGCGCGGCGAAGCCTTCCAGAGCAGCGGCGATGGCGTGCACGGCAGCAACGGCATGAGCGCGGCGCTGACCGGCATCGCCGCCGCGCTGGCCGCCGACGACGCTGAAGCGCTGGAGTTAGGCGTGCGCCGCCTGCTGCTGCTGTACGCGGTGGCGCTGGCGATGCCGGGCATCCCGATGCTGTACATGGGCGACGAACTGGCCCTGGGCAACGACGAGGCCTATCGCGACGACCCACTGCGCCAGCACGAAGGCCGCTGGCTGCACCGCCCGGCGATGGACTGGGCGCGCGCGGCGCAACGCCACGACCCCGACAGCCTGCCCGGCCAGGTCTACACCCGCCTGCGCGGATTGATCGCCGCGCGTGCCGCCACTGCGGCACTGGCCGCCGACCAGCCGTTGCGTGCCGTGCCGCTGGGCGATCCCGCCCTGCTCGGTTTGGCGCGCGGCAAGGCGTTCGTGGCGGTGTACAACTTCAGTGCGGAGCCGGTTGCGGTGGATGTCGCCGCAACCTTGGGCGACGGCAACTGGCAGGCAATCGCCGATGGCGGCAGCGATCCCGCAGCGCTGGCGCATTGGAACGGCGCGCTGCCCGCGTACAGCCTGCGTTGGTGGCTGCGCGGCTGAGCCGAAAACAGCAGCGGCGCCGATCAGCGCCGCTGCGTTGCATCTGCGCTTTCGAGTGCGTGCAGTCGGGACTGAAGTCCCTCCCACAGGCGCGCACCCTGGCTCGCACGCGGCGGCACATCTACTAGGCCTCGTAGGGGCGGCTTCAGCCGCGACCGGCATCAGTGTGAACGCCCGTCGCGGCTGAAGCCGCTCCTATAGAGGACAAACGGCGAAGGCTACAAAAGCGGCACGAGGTTGCGCTTCAACCGCTACGTCATCACCCCAGCGCAAACCAAAGCACCTCACGTACCGAAAATGGCAAGTTAGCCTTGCCATCATCGCGCTCGATGAGTGCTCACTTCCCGCGCAGCATTCCCAGCAACGCTTCGGCCGCCGCCTCGGACGAGGCCGGGTTCTGCCCGGTGACCAGGCGGCCGTCCTCGACCACGTGCACGCCCCAATCGGCGACCTTGCTGTACTGGCCGCCCAGGCGCTGCAGTTCGTCCTCGACCAGGAACGGCACCACGTCGGTCAGGCCCACCGCGGCTTCCTCGCCGTTGGTGAAGCCGGTGACGCGACGGCCCTTCACCAGCGGCGTGCCATCGGCCGCGGTCACCCGACGCAGCACGCCCGGCGCGTGGCAGACGAAGCCGATCGGCTTGTCGGCGCGTGCGAACGCTTCGATCAGGGCGATGGAATCGCGGTCCTCGGCCAGGTCCCAGAGCGGGCCATGGCCGCCCGGGTAGAACAGCGCGTCGTAGTCGTCCACGCGCACCGATGCCAGCGGATGCGTACTCGCCAGTTGCTGCTGCGCCGCCGGATCGTCCTTGAAGCGCCGGGTGGCTTCGGTCTGCGCGTCCGGCGCATCGCTCTTCGGGTCCAGCGGCGGTTGCCCGCCCTTGGGCGACGCCAGGGTCAGTTCGGCACCGGCGTCCTTGAACGTGTAGTACGGCGCGGCGAATTCTTCCAGCCAGAAGCCGGTCTTGTGGCCGGTGTCGCCAAGCTGGTCGTGCGACGTCAGCACCATCAGGATCTTCATGCGGATCTCCTTGTGAGGGGAAGCGACCATGCGGAGGCAGGCCGGGCGCCGCAGTATCGGCAGCCGCACATTCGCGGCGGGTGAGCGCCGCGTGGCGCCGTTCAGTCCACCTGGTCCATGCGGATGCGGTTGGCGAACAGCGAGAACGCCAGCATCCCGGCCAGGCCGCTGGCGCGCGCGACCCACGTCGGCAACCAGCGCGGCGGCGCCAGCACGCCGGACTCGAACAGCGGCGCGAACGCGGCCACGTCCTCCAGCGCCATCTTGCCGGCGAACAGCCAGCGGCACAGCGGCAGCCGGTCGCGCTGCAGCGCCTGGCGGAAGAAGGTGTGCACCGACACCAGCCCGCGCAGGTACACGGTGTCCTTGGTGAACGCGGCGCCGCCTGTGGTAGGCACGCCGCGGAACACGCGCTGCGCCGAGGAGAAGCTCTCCGCAGGCGCCTGCCCGGCCGCATCGAAGTAGCGGAACACCTCGATGAAGTCGGCGCCGTCGCGGGCCAGCGCGATCGCCTCGATGCGCAGGCTGATCCGCTTCATCCGCGCGATGTCGATGCTGCCGGTGATCTGCTCGGCGAAGGTCGCCAGGCCTTCCTGGGTGGCGGTGGTGCGCGGCGAGGACAACGCCAGGCTCGGCAGCTGCGCCTGTTGCCGGCCGTTGAGCGCGGTCAGCGAATGCACCAGCGCCTCGTGGTGGAACAGTTGCGCGCGGTCGTAATCGCTGAAGTGCGCGCCGGAGCGCAGGCGGATGCGCTGCGCGCCGGCGGCGGCCTTGGCCAGCAGGTCCGGATCCAGTTCCACCGTGATCACCCGCGTGCCGAAGAATTCGTCCAGGTCGCGCTGCAACAGCAGGCGCAACGCGGTGGCCGAGACCGGCACCTGCTCCTCGGCCGAGAACAACTCGCGGTCCAGCTCCTGGGCGATGCGGATGAAATGGCCGGCGGCCTCGCGGGTGGTGGGACCGTGGCCGGGCATCGGGTCGTCCGGCACGCCGAACAACTGCGCCGAATACGTGCCCACTGCCGGCGTGCCGAGCGCTTCGAGCAGGGCGGCGGCCAGATCCCAGCTGTGCACCGAGGCCTGCAGATAGGCGCCGAGCGGATGTGCCGGATCGGCGGCCTCGGCGATCGCCGCCAGCTCGCGGCGGGTGTCGGCGAAATCCAGCCTGGGGTAGTCCACCTGCGGCAGTTGCGGCTGGCCGCGCGCCACGCTCTCCAGGAACGGCGCCTGCAGCGCCACCGGCCAACTGGCCAGGGCCAGCAGGCGGATGCCGCGCACCGCCTTGACCAGCCGTGCATCGAGCGCGGCATGATGGCGGATCTCAACGGGCAGCGCGCGCTTGGCCACGCCTGGCCTCAGCGGCGCAGGGTGCGCGGTGGCGGACGCTTGCCACCCGGTTTGCCACCCGGTTTGCCACCGCTGGGCTTGCCGCTGCGGCCGGCGGCCGCGTTCTGCGCCTGGCGCTGCGCCAGCTTGCCGGCGGCGCCGGCGACCTCGTCGCGCAGCTTCAGGTAATTGGCCAGGCGCGCCTCCTCGATCTCGCCGCGCTCGATCGCCGCCTGCACCGCACAGCCCGGTTCGGCCTGGTGCGCGCAGTCGTTGAAGCGGCACTGCGCGGCCAGCGCCTCGATGTCGGCGAAGCCGCCCTCGGCCAGGTCTTCCTCGCCGGTGGGCTTGAGTTCGCGCATGCCCGGCGTGTCGATCAGGCAGGCGCCGGACGGCAGCGGCAGCAGCGCGCGATGGGTGGTGGTGTGGCGGCCGCGCGAGTCGGTGGCGCGCACCGCCGCGGTGCGCATCTTCTGCACGCCGAGCAAGGTGTTGGTCAGGGTGGACTTGCCGGCACCGGACGAGCCGACCAGCACTGCGGTCTGCCCCGGCCCCAGCCACGGCCGCAGCGCGTCGACACTGTCGGCCTGGCGCGCGTTGACCGTGAGCAGCGGGATCGCCTGCGCCGCCAGTTCCTCCAGCACCGCCAGCGCGTCGTCGGCGTACTCGGTGAGGTCGGCCTTGGTCAGCACCACCACCGGCGCCGCACCGCCACCGCCCACCAGCAGCAGATAGCGCTCGATCCGGCGCGGATTGAAGTCCGCATCCAGGCCGCAGACGATGAACACCGTATCGATGTTGGCCGCGATCACCTGCTGGTGGTAGTGCTCGCCGGCGGCGCCGCGCTTGATCGCGGTGCGCCGCGGCAGCAAGGCGACGATGCGCGTGTCCTCCAGCAACACCCAGTCGCCGACCGCGGCGCGCTCGTGGCTGGGAAAGCGCGGCCGCTGCCAGTCCGGCAGCGATTCGACCTTGAATCCGGTGTCCACCGCGTCGGCGACCACGTAGCCGGTGCGGTGCTGCTCCACCACCCGCGCCGGCCGCGCCTGCGGATGCGCGTCGAACAGCGCGCGCCAGGCAGGCTCTTCGGGCATTCCGGGCCAGGGCCAGCCGATGGGGCGCAACGCGTCGAAGTCGATCGGGGAGGAGGTCATGGGCGGATTCTAGAGGGTGCGCGGCGCCCAAAGGTGAGCGCAGGGCGGCGCCTTGCGTGGTTGGCCCGCGCCGCAGGCGGCGCCCCGGGAGCCGCCAGCAGCGGCGCATGACCCGCGCGACACGTGTGTGGCCGCCACACGGGTCAGCCACGGTGCCTCGTCCAATGCAGCGCCTAACGTGGCGGCCGGGCGCCGTAGACGGCCCGCCACCACGGCGCCCTCCGCCCCGCCGCGGTGTCACATTTCCGCTACCATGCAGGTCCCACGCCCCACCGGCCAATGCGATGCCCACCCTGCCGATCAAGCCGCTCGCGATCCGCGAACGCCTGTCCGAAGTCCGCTACGAGATCCGAGGCGAACTGGCACGGCGAGCCCGCGAGCTGGAGGCCCAGGGGCGCAAACTGATCAAGCTCAACATCGGCAATCCCGGCGCGTTCGGCTTCCGTGCCCCGGAACATCTGCAGCGCGCGATCGCCGACGACATGGGCCGCACCGATCCCTATACCCACCAGCAGGGCCTGCCGGAGGCGCGCGAGGCGATCGCCGCGGCCTACGCCCGGCGCCAGCATCCGGACGCGCACCCGGACCGCATCTTCGTCGGCAACGGCGTCAGCGAGCTGATCGACCTGTCGCTGCGTGCGCTGCTCAACCCCGGCGACGAAGTGCTGGTGCCCTCGCCCGACTACCCGCTGTGGTCGGCCGCCACCATCCTCAACGACGGCCGCCCGGTGTACTACCGCTGCGCGCCGGAGAACGGCTTCCAGCCCGACCCGGTGGAGATCGAGACGCTGGTGTCCTCGCGCACCCGCGCCATCGTGCTGATCAACCCGAACAACCCCAGCGGCGCCAGCTACTCGCGGGCGCTGCTGGAGAAGATCGTCGCCATCGCGGTCAAGCACAACCTGCTGCTGATGGTCGACGAGATCTACGACCAGGTGCTGTACGACGACGCGGAATTCGTGTCGGTGGCACCGCTGGCCGGCGCGCATCCGTGCATCAGCTTCGGCGGCCTGAGCAAGGTGCACCGCGCCTGCGGCTGGCGCGTGGGCTGGGCGCTGCTGTCGGGCGACGCCGAACGCGTCGGCGATTTCCGCAACGCCATGGACCTGCTCGGCGCGCTGCGCCTGTGCGCCAACGTCCCCGGCCAGTTCGCCATCGATGCGGCGGTCAACGGCCCGGACACGATCTCGCCGCTGTGCGCCCCGGGTGGACGCCTGTACGAAACGCGCCGCGCGGTGCTCGAGGCCTGCGCGGCCAGCGAGCACCTGTCGCTGGTGCAGCCGGCCGGCGCGCTGTACGCGTTCCCGGCCGTGGTCGGCGCCGCTGCGCGCGGGTTCGACGACCACGCCTTCGCCCTGGAGCTGATGGAACAGGAAGGCGTGCTGGTGGTGCCCGGCTCCAGCTTCAACGTGCCCTACCGGCACCATTTCCGCGTCACCCTGCTGCCGGAGGCGGCGACGATGCGCGAGGTGTTCGCGCGCATCGACCGCGTGCTGGCGCGCCGCGCCGAGGACGCCACCAAGGTGGTGCCGCTGAAGCCGCGGGCGGCTGTGGGGCGGTGAGTGGGGACTGGGGAATCGGGAATCGGGAATCGGGAATGGCTAAGCGTGCGCCGTTCCTGGATCGCGTATCCCGGTGCTATGGCAGCTGCCGGTTCCGCTTAGATGAGCAAAGGCAGTTTCGCCACGCCCGAGCACACACCGCTGCGCTACCTGGCGCTGGGCGATTCCTACAGCATCGGCGAAGGCGTTGACGCCGACGGGCGCTGGCCGATGCAACTGGCCGCGGCGCTGCGCCGCGACGGCATCGCCCTGGCCGATCCGCAGATCGTCGCCACCACCGGCTGGACCACCGACGAACTGGACGCCGGCATCGACACGGCCGCGCCGCAGGGACCGTTCGACCTGGTGACGCTGCTGATCGGCGTCAACAACCAGTACCGCGGCTATCCGCTCGACGACTACCGCGCGCAGTTCGACGCGCTGCTGCAGCGTGCGATCGGTTTCGCTGACGCGCGGCCGCAGCGGGTGCTGGCGGTGTCGATCCCGGACTGGGGCGTGACCGCCTTCGCGCAGCCGCCCGCACACGATCCGGCGCGCATCGCCGCGCAGATCGACGCCTTCAACGCCGCCGCGCAGGCCTGCTGCGCCGCGCGCGCGGTGCGCTTCGTCGACATCACCGGCTGCAGCCGCGATGGCGGCGGCCATCCGTCGATGCTGGCCGCGGATGGGCTGCATCCGTCGGCGGCGATGTATGCGCGCTGGACCGCGCGGCTGTTGCCGTCGGCACGCGATGCGTTAGCCTAGCTGGCGTACGCCCGCTGCCAAGGACCGACATTGCGCGACGCCAGCACCACCCAGCCCATGACCCGCCCGCAGGCCCTGGCCATCGCCCGCGCCTTCCTGCCCACGCATCCGCTGGGCAACCGCTACGACTACTACTACACGCGCACCAAGCTGCGCACCGATCCGCTCTACCCCGGCGTGCTCGCCGCGCTGCGCGGCACCGACGCGCCGGTGCTGGACCTGGGTTGCGGGCTGGGCCTGCTCGCGCATGCGCTGCGCGCCGACGGCCAGCGCCAGCGCTACCACGGCGTGGACATCGACGCGGCCAAGATCCGCCGCGCCGGCGCCATCGCCGCCCGCAACGGGCTGCAGGACACGCATTTCGCGGTGGTCGACCTGGGCCAGTCCTGGCCCGAGCACCACGGCAGCGTCGCGATCCTGGACGTGCTGCAGTACCTGGACCGCGACATGCAGTCCAACCTGATCCGCAGCGTGGCGCGCATGCTCACGCCCGGCGCCAAACTGGTGATTCGCAGCGGCCTGGGCGATGCCAGCGGCCGCGGCCGCACCAGCCGCATCACCGACGTGCTCGCGCACCTGGCCGGCTGGATGCAGGAGTTGCCCAAGGCCTACCCCACCCGCGACAGCCTGCAGGCCCAGCTCGACGCCGCCGGCCTGCGCGCGAGCTTCGCGCCGCTGTACGGCAACACGCCGTTCAACAACTGGCTGATCGTGGCGGAGCCGCGTTGACGTCGCAGCTGTCGCGAGAACTCCGGGTCTGCACGACCTTCTCGCCGATCGTGGCCCAGCGCGCGCGACAGCGAGCGCCCTCCGCGTCGGCGCGTTCCCCGCTGCAAGCTGCCATGCCGCCGCACAGCGGCATGGAGATGGCCTCCATGCACTGAAGGCTGCAGTGCGCGAAAGACGGCCTCTGGCGGTTCCTGGCGGACGGTTTTCAGGTGTGCGATAGTCCGCCCGACCAGCCACGGACTCGGCAGAGGGACACATGGATGTTGCGCCACTACTGGCAACATTGCGAGGGATCGCTGCGGCTATTCGCTCACCGTCGCGGCGCCAGACCGCGGACGTGCGACGCATCTTCGCGGACCGCACCGAGATGCACCAGTACTTCGACGCGCAGCACGCGGCAGGCTATGACTGCTTCGTCACTCGCCTGCGAGACGGCTGGGAGGTGCGCAGTTACAAGCGCACCAGATGAAAGCGCAGCCAGGCCTTGCGCCATACTGCCTGCACTACATCTGCACACGCCGGATGGTCATGCCTTCGCCGCATGCGCCGAATACTCCGTGCAGCGAGCGACAGATACCCCTCGGGAGCCTGTCGGCATGCCGCCCCGTGCATGGACACGGCCGCCGCAGCGTATGCGCATCGGCACCACGCCACAGCGCAAGCGGGGAAGCGCGTCCAGCCTCAGGTCGGGCAGATCGTCTCCAGCCCACGCGCCTGCACAGCCTGCAACACCCCCTCCACGATCGCCGGATTGTGCCCGTGCGCCGCGCCCTCGTGCAGCAGCACGATGGCGCCGGGCTGCAGGTCGCGGGCGATGCGCGCGACGGTGATCGCGGGGTCGCAGCGCACGCCGTCGAAGCCGCGCGCGCTCCAGGCCACCCGAGTCAAGCCATGCCGGCGCAGCGGTGCGGCGACGAAGGGATTGGTCATGCCCACCACCGAGCGGTACCAGCGCGGCGCAGTGCCGGCGATCGCGGCCAGGGTCTGCTGCGCCTGGCCGATTTCCTGCGCCATGCGCCGCGGCCCCAGCGCCCAGAACCACGCCTGCGGGTGATGCTGGCTATGGTTGCCGATGCCGTGGCCGCGGCGCAGGATCTCGCGTACCAGTTGCGGGCGCGCGGCGGCGCGGGCACCGACCAGGAAGAACGTGGCCTTGGCCTGGTGGCGGTCGAGCAGGTCCAGGATCGCCACGGTGTCGTCGGAGGGGCCGTCGTCGATGGTCAGCCACACCCGCGGCGCGCTGCCGGGCAGGCGATCCAGCACCGGCGCATACAGCCGCGCCCGCGGCAGGAACACCGGCAACACCAGCGCGGCGTGCGACAGCAGCAGCGCCGGCAGGCCGACTGGCCAGCCATACGCCCACCACAGCCCCGCCACCAGCGCCTGCGAGGCCAGCGCCCAGGGCAGCCAGCGGTACGGATGGCGCGGGATGCGATGCAGCGTTTCCGGAACTGTCATGCCCCATGATGCCATGCGGCGTAGAATGACCGGTCCGACTCTGCGACGACTGCCTGCCATGTCCCTCGACCCCGCCCTGCGCTCCCGTATCGAAACGCTGCTCAGCTCCAACCGCGTCGTGCTGTTCATGAAAGGCCAGCCGAGCATGCCGCAGTGCGGGTTCTCCGCCAAGGCGGTGGGCGCGCTGAACGAGCTGGGCGTCGACTTCGCCCACGTCAACGTGCTGGCCGACCAGGACATCCGCGAGGGCATCAAGGTCTACGGCGACTGGCCGACCATCCCGCAGCTGTACGTGGACGGCGAGCTGATCGGCGGCAGCGACATCATCCTGCAGATGGCCGGCAGCGGCGAGCTGAGCGAACTGCTCGGCGTGGCCGCGCCGGACCGCACCCCGCCGTCGATCACCATCACCGACGCCGCCGCCGAGATGCTGCGCGGCGCGCTGGCCGACGCCCCGGGCGCGAGCCTGGCGCTGGCGATCGACGCGCAGTTCCAGCCGAACTTCCAGTTGGCGCCGACCGATCCCAACGCCATCGCTGCCGAGTCCAACGGTCTGCGCGTGCAGTTCGACCTGGGCAGCGCGCGCCGCGCCGACGGCATCACCATCGACTGGGTGGACGACATCCGCGGCCGCGGCCTGGCCATCGACAATCCCAATGCGCCCAAGCCGGTGCAGGACCTCAGCCCGCGCGACGCCGACGACCAGGTACGCGCCGGTGGCCTGATCCTGGTGGACGTGCGTCCGCCGGAAGAGCGCGCGGTCGCGGCGGTCAACGTGCCGTTCCGCACCCTCGACGGCGAGCAGCGCGCGCAACTGGAAGCGCTGCCGAAGGACACCGCGCTGGCCTTCCTGTGCCACCGCGGCGGCCGCAGCGCGCAGGCGGCCGAGCATTTCCGTTCGCTGGGCTTCACGAAGGTGCACAACGTGGTCGGCGGCATCGACGCCTGGACCGACCAAGTCGACGGAAGCGTTCCGAAGTACTGAGTCGGGTACCTCGTGGCTTGCGTCCAGTGCGGACGCGCCGAGAGGGCGATCGAGCGATCGCCCTTTTTTGTGCCCGCGCGCCGCGATCGCCACACGCACACGCTCCTACCCTGGGCACACACTCGCCTGGCGTCTTGCGAAAGTGCTGACGACAGCACCGAAGTCCGGCGCTCCCTGTGGGAGGGACTTCAGTCCCGACTGCAATGAGGTCGAATGCGCCGATGGCTTCGCTCGTCGCGGCTGAAGCCGCTCCCACAAGAAGCGCATTCCTTGTCTCCGCTGCGCGTACCAGACGAATGCTGGCGGCCGCGCCAGCAGCCTGATGTCGCCCTGTGGGAAGGACTCCAGTCCCGACTGCAATGACATCCGATGCGCCACTGGCTTCGCCGCCATGACGCAGCGAACGCGCAGGCCCCCTTCCCTCACCCGGCAAACCCACCCGCATCCAGGAACGCCTGCTCCTCCGGCGTGGTCGTGCGCCCCAGCGCCACATTGCGATGCGGGAAGCGACCGAAGCGCTGGATCACGTCTTCGTGCACCACCGCCCACTGCAGCGACTCCGCATCGCCGAGCGCGCTGAACAGCTCCACCGCCTGGCGCTGCCGCGCCGCGTCCTCGGCATGCGTGTAGGGCAAATAGAAGAACATCCGCAGTTCCGCGTCGGTTTCCTGGTCGAACCCTGCCGCCAGCGCCTGGTCGGCATAGCGGCACGCAAGGCCGTCGGTGGCGAAGGCGTGCGCGCTGCCGCGGAACACGTTGCGCGGCACCTGGTCGAGCAACAGCAGCAGCGCCAGCGCGCCTTCGGCGTCGGTCAGCCAGTCGCTGCGTTCGCCGCGCGCGGCGGCGTGATGCGCCTCCAGCAGGTGCTGGCGGACATTGGCGTCGAAGGAGTCGTTGGCGGCGAACCAGCGTTCGCGGCCGGCACTGCGCCAGAAGTCCACGACGGTGCGCGCAGGGGTGTCGGTCATTGCGGTGTCCATGGGGAGAATCGCACTGCATAACAGGTTCCGCGTCGCGATCCGGTGCAGCAAGGCGCGCCGATGCCGCACCCGCACTTGGCAAGCGCGCCGGCTCGGGCTAGCGTGCGGGCACGGCCGCAAGGGCCGGATTCATCTTCCGGGGAAAATTCGATGCGTCATCTGTTGCTCGCCTGCCTGGGCGTGGCGTTGTGCGGCCCGGCCGCCGCGGCCTCGCGTTTTGTCGACGATCCCTATCCCAGCACCTATCGCGCGCTGGCGTCGGTGCCGGTGCTGATCGAACACGCCATCGTGCTCACCGGCACCGGCGAGCGCCTGGACGATGCGGACGTGCTGCTGCAGGACGGCCGCGTGCAGGCGGTCGGCCGCGCGCTGGCCGCGCCGGCCAACGCCACCCGCATCGACGGCCACGGCAAGTGGGTGACGCCCGGCATCATCGACGTGCACTCGCACCTGGGCGTGTATCCCAGCCCGGGCGTCAGCGCGCACAGCGACGGCAACGAAGCGACCGCACCGGTGACCCCGAACGTGTGGGCCGAGCATTCGATCTGGCCGCAGGATCCCGGCTTCGGCACCGCGCTGGCCGGTGGCGTCACCGCGCTGCAGGTGCTGCCCGGCTCGGCCAACCTGGTCGGCGGCCGCGGCGTCACCCTCAAGAACGTGCCGGCCACCACCTACCAGGCGATGAAGTTTCCCGGCGCGCCATGGGGCCTGAAGATGGCCTGCGGCGAGAACCCCAAGCGGGTGTACGGCGAGAAGGGCGGCCCGTCCACGCGCATGGGCAACGTTGCCGGCTACCGCGCCGCCTTCATCGACGCCAGCGAATACCTGCGCAAGAACGCGCCGAAGCAGAAGAGCCCGCCCAAGCGCCACTGGTGGAGCCGCGGCGCCGGCGACAACGACAGCAGCGGCGACAGCGGCGGCAAGCGCGACCTCAAGCTGGACACCCTGGCCGGCGCGATCAACGGCGACATCCGCGTGCACATCCACTGCTACCGCGCCGACGAAATGACCACCATGCTCGACCTGGCCAAGGAGTTCGGTTTCAAGATCGCCGCCTTCCACCATGGCGTGGAGGCCTACAAGATCGCCGACCGCCTGGCCCAGGAGAACGTCTGCGGCGCGCTGTGGGCCGACTGGTGGGGTTTCAAGATGGAAGCCTTCGACGGCATCCAGGAGAACATCGCCCTGGTCGACCGCCCCGCCAACGGCTGCGCGATCGTGCACTCGGATTCGGAGGAAGGCATCCAGCGGCTCAACCAGGAAGCGGCCAAGGCGATGGCCGCCGGCCGCCGCGCCGGCATGGACATCCCGCCCGAACGCGCGATCCGCTGGCTGACCAGCAACCCGGCCAAGGCGCTGGGCATCGACAGGCAGACCGGTTCGCTGGAGCCGGGCAAGATGGCCGACGTGGTGCTGTGGAACGGCAACCCCTTCAGCTCCTACGCCCTGGCCGACAAGGTCTACATCGACGGCGCGCAGGTCTACGACCGCGCCGACCGCCGCCTGCAACCGACCTCCGATTTCATGCTCGGCCAGGAGGCTGCCCGATGAGCCGCGCCCTGCTCTCGTCCCATCGCCTGGCGCAGCGCCTGGCCCTGGCCGCCTGCCTGCTGCTCGGCAGCGCGCCCGGGTTCGCCCAGGACGTGCTGATCCGCGGCGCCACCGTGCACACCGCCAGCGCCCGCGGCACCCTCGCCAATGCCGACGTGCTGGTCCAGGGCGGGGTGATCCGCGCAGTCGGCCCCGGCCTGAGCGCGCCGGCCGGCGTCGCCGTGGTCGAGGCCAAGGGCCGGCCGCTGACCCCGGCGCTGTTCGGCGGCATCACCGAGATCGGCATCGAGGAGGTCTCCGGCGAGGCCTCCACCGTCGACAGCACGCTGACCCTGCCGCACGACCAGCCGATGCGCCCGGAGTTCGACGTGACCCTGGCCTACAACCCCGCGTCGGTGCTGATCCCGGTCGCGCGGGTGGAAGGCATCGGCTTCACCGCGCTCGGCGCCAACACAGGCGGCGCCTTCGTCGCCGGCCAGGGCGCGGTGATGCGCCTGGACGGCGGCGCCGACCCGATCGGCCCGCGCGCGCTGTACCTGCACCTGGGCAGCGATGCGCTGGAACTGAGCGGCAAGTCGCGCGCGGCGCAGTGGATGCTGCTTGACCAGTTGGTGGCCGAAGCGCGCGGGCGCATGCCCGCTGATTCGCCGCATGCGCTGCTGACCCCGGCCGGACGCGCGGTGCTGGCGCGCTATCTCGCCGGCCAGGGCCGCATCGTGGTGACGGTGAACCGCGCGGCCGACATCCGCCAACTGCTGCGTTGGGCACAACGCGAGAAGGTGCGCATCGCCATCGCCGGCGGCGACGAGGCCTGGAAGCTGGCGCCGGAACTGGCGAAGGCGCAGGTGCCGGTGTTCGTCAACGCGCTGGACGACCTGCCGGCTAGCTTCGACCAGATCGGCGCCACCATGGAGAACGCCGCGCGCCTCAACGCCGCCGGCGTGGCGGTGAGCTTTACCCAGGGCGGCGACGGCGCGCACAACGCGCGCAAGCAGCGGCAGCTGGCCGGCAACGCGGTCGCACACGGGCTGCCGTGGGACGCCGCCCTGGCCGGCCTGACCCGGGTTCCGGCCGAGGCCTTCGGCGTGGGCGACCGCCTGGGCAGCATCGCCCCGGGCAAGCTCGCCGACCTGGTGCTGTGGGAAGGCGACCCGCTGGACGTGGCGCACTACGCCGAGCAGGTCTGGCTGGGTGGCCGCGCCATCCCGATGCGCTCGCGGCAGACCGAACTGCGCGACCGCTACATGCAGCAGAACGGCGCGCTGCCGAAGGCGTACACGCACTAAACCGCGTCGAGCACACCGGGACGGCATCGCACTGACGATGCCGTCCCGCCGGTGGCGACGCCCCGCAATGCGCACCTGAGCGCTGCCCCACCGCCGCGCGGAAACGGCATCGCGTCCGCGTCCGCGCGCAGTAGGCTGTGCGCCTCGCTGCCGTCGCCCGCGCCGCCATGCCCTGCTTGCTTCGCCTGCTGCTGTGCTGCCTCGCCCTGTACGCCGCGGCACCCGCGCTGGCAAACGCAGCCGATTTCGGCGTCGCTCGGGTCGGCGATCGCTTCGTCGTCGACAGCGGCGCCGATCTGCAGTTCAGCGTGGACGCGCGCACCGGCGACGTGGTCTCCCTGCGCTACCGTGGCGTCGAACTGGAGAGTCCGGAAGCCAAGCACTCGGAGATCGCCTCGGGCCTGGGCAGCGCCCGCGTCGCCGCACGCACTGTCGGCGACACCATCGTGGTCTCGGCCAGCGCTGGCGACCTGGTGCAGTACTACATGGCGCGCAAGGGCCGCGACGCGCTCTACCTGGCCACCTATGCCCCGACCCTGCTGCCGGTCGGCGAACTGCGCTTCATCGCCCGCCTCGACGCAACCAAGCTGCCCGACGCCGAGCGCGAACCGGATTCCAACATCGGCACCGCGATCGAAGGCAAGGACGTATTCCTCCTGCCGGACGGCCGCACCAGCTCCAAGTTCTACTCGGCACGGCGCGCGATCGACGACAGCGTGCATGGCGTCAGCGGCCCCGGCCTCGCCGTGCGGATGTGGATGGGCGATCGCGAGCACAGCGCGGGCGGGCCGTTCTTCAAGGACATCGCCACGCAGCGGACCGCGCGCACCCACGAGCTGTACAACTACATGTTCTCCAACCACACCCAGACCGAACCCTACCGCGGCGGCCTGCACGGGGTGTACGTGCTGCAGTTCAGCCGCGGCGGCGCGGAAGCGCAGGTGCCGCCGGACCTGCGCTTCGTCGACGCGTCGCTGGGCTTGCTAGGCTTTCTGGGCGCGGAAGCGCGCGGCGCGGTGACCGGCCAGGTCTCCGGCATCGACGTAGGGCAGCCGGCAGTGGTGGCCCTGCGCAACGCGCAGGCGCAGTACTGGACCAGGGCCGATGCCGACGGCCGCTTCCGCATCGCCGGCATCCGCCCCGGCGCGTACCGTATCGCGCTGTACCAGAACGAGCTGGAGGTGGCCCACGACACCGTGCAGATCGCAGCCGCAGCCACCGCGCAGGCCGCCCTGCATGCGGTCCCGCTGCCCGGCCAGGTGATCTGGCAGATCGGCGATCCCGATGGCACGCCGGCCGGTTTCCGCAACGCCGCGTTGCTGGCGCGCGCGCATCCCTCCGACCGGCGCATGGCGCGATGGGGGCCGCTGACCTATCGCGTGGGCCACGACTCTCTCGACGTATTCCCGGCGGCGCAATGGCGCGGCGTCAACACGCCCACGCGCATCGCCTTCGTGCTCGGGCCGGACCAGGTCCACGCCTACCGCCTGCGTCTGTTCGTCACCCTGACCCAGGCCGGCGGCCGTCCGCAGCTGCGGGTGAACGATCGCTGGAGCGGACCCGTGCCGCCGCGGCCGGAGCAGCCGGACAGCCGCGGCATCACCCGTGGCACCTACCGCGGCAACAACACCGTCTATCTGTTCGACATTCCGGCCAGCGCGCTGCAGGCCGGCCTCAACACGCTGGACATCGACGTCGCCTCGGGCTCGCCGGACAATGGGTTCCTCGGCCCGGGCATCGTCTTCGACAGCGTGCAATGGCTCGCGCCGTGAGGCGCTGCGGGCAGACGCGCCACACGCGCCGGCGAGGACGTCGCCACGCTGCTACGCTGCGCCCCTGGCCCGACGGAGACATCCCGATGCGCGGTTCGCTGTCCCTCCAGCGCCTGCTGCCGCTCGCGCTGCTGGACGGATGCGGCAAGACCCTGTTCTGGCTGGACGCCGCGCAGGTCCGCACCGATCTGGCGCTGACCGAGTCTCACCTGGGCGACCGCGCCGGTTGCCTGCGCAGGCTGGCACCGGTGCTGGAACGCGCCGGCAGCGGTGCCGAGGACGTGCGCAACAGCCTGCCGCCCAGCGATGCCGACGGGTTCCTGCCGATCGCCCGCGCCGCCTGGCACAACGCGGCACTGTGCAAGGCGCCGCCGCGCTGAGCCAGGCAGGAACGGCGCCGCCCGTGCGGCGCCGTCAGTTGGCGCCGATATTGGCCTGGATCCAGGCCCAGCCGTTGCCGCGCACCACCTCGAAGCCGGCCTCGACCACGTGCAGGTACATCGCGTTGCTGAAGCGCCCGTCCTGCGCGCGATGGGTGTGCAGCCAGCTCAGGAACGGCTTGATGTCGATGTTGAGATTGCCGTTGCTCGGCAGAGTCGGCTGGCCGGCGGTGTTGTGCGGAATGAAGGTGTAGACGTAGTAGCCGGCGGCGCTGTTCATGCCTTCCCACAGATCAAAGGTGTAGCCGCCTGCGCTGATGACGTTGCTGGCGGTGAGCGTGCCGATCGGATACGAGTTGTGGCCGCCCCAGATCATCACTTCGGCCTGCGGGATCGCGCTGGAGGACACCGTGCTGTCCCAGCGGAAGAACAGGTCGTAGGCGAAGTCGCCGGCCAGGTTGCTGCCGCCGGACGAGTACGCGAAGGTCGCCGGCAACGACCGCAGCGCCGAGACCTGCCGCGGGAAGGTGCGGTCGGCAGTGGGATTGAAGCCGTAGTGCGAGCCGCGCAGGATCGCCGGATAGCCGTACAGGCTGGCGTTGGGAAAATTGAAGGTCACGGTCATGCTCGGCGTGCTACCGCTGTGGAACGTGCCCTGGATGACGTTGTTGGGGTCGTTGAAGTTGTTCACCCAGGCGTACTGGTTGCCGTACACCTGGTACGGCCCGGCCAGCGCCATCGGCGCGATGGCGAGCAGGGCGGTGGCGAACAACGCGCGCAGGGTCCGCGCCCAGCCGCGCGGCGACCTAACGACCGTGGCGGGAAGGCGCGGCGAAGCAGCGGCGGAAACGGAAGCGGAAGCGTGCATGGCGGTCTCTCCTGGGCGTGCAGGGGCAGCGAATCTACTGCCGCGGCGGACGCTAGCAAGGTGCGCGTACCGCGAGCTATGACAAGACCCGCGCATGCCATGCGCCAGCGCAATAGCGCTACCGCGATCCAGGCCACGGCCGCGCGGCGCTTCACAGATATCGCGTGCCAGCGAGATTTCCGCCACGGCATCGTCTACGCATTGCGGTCGCCGGGCGAACGGTCGGCGGCGACATCTCGCACTGCAGCATGCCGATGTACGCAGTCGCAGCGCGCGCGAGGTCGCGCTAAGCTGATCGGTCATTGCGGAGAAGCACGATGACGTTGCGCTGGTATTTCGATTTCATCTCGCCGTTTTCCTATTTGCACTGGCAGCAGGTGAAAGCGCTTCCGGAGTTCGCCCGGATCCAGCCGGTGCCGATCGTGTTCGCCGCGGTGCTGGCGCAGCTGCAGACGCGCGGGCCGGCCGAGGTGCCGCACAAGCGCGAGTTCACCTATCGCTTCGTGCAGTGGCAGGCGCAGCAGCAAGGCGTGCCGCTGCGCTTCCCGCCGGCACATCCGTTCAACCCGCTGACGGCGCTGCGCCTGTGCATCGCCGCCGGCACCACGCCGCAGGCCATCGATGCGCTCTTCGACTGGCTGTGGCGCGATGGCCACGCCGGCGACGACGCCGCGACCCTGGCGCCGGTCGGCGAGGCATTGGGGATCGCCGACGTGGCCGCGGCCACCGCCGATGCGCAGGTCAAGGCGCAACTGCGCGCCAACACCGAACAGGCGCTGGCGGCCGGCGTGTTCGGCGTGCCGACCCTGCAGATCGACGACACCCTGCTGTGGGGCAACGACGCGCACCCGCTGATGCGCGCGGTGCTGGCCGACCCGCAACTGCTGCAGCGCGGCGACATGGCGCGCCTGAACGCGCTGCCGGTCGCGGTGCAGCGCAACGCCTGAGCGGTCGCCATGTCCATCGATCTCCCCAATCACTGGAGCTTCAGCGGATGCGCATCGGCATCGTCGTAGATTCCGCCTGCGACCTGCCGCAGGACTACATCGCCCAGCACGACCTGGTGGTGTTGCCGATCAGCGTGCGCCTCGGCGGCACCGTCCTGGCCGATCGCCGCGACGAAGCGGCGACGCTGGAGTTCCTGCACGCACAGGTCAGCGCGCACGGCGCCGAAGCCGAGACCGTGCCGTACAGCGTGGCGCAGATCCGCGAGCTGTTCCTGAGCCGGCTGGTCATCGACTACGACCACGTGTTCTGCCTGACCATCGCCAAGACCCGCAGCCCGATCCACGAGCACGCGCAGCAGGCCGGCTTCGCCATCCTCAACGACTACAAGCCGATCCGTCAGGCAGCCGGCCACGCCTCGCCGTTCGCGCTGCGCGTGATCGACACCGGGAACCTGTTCGCCGCACAGGCGGTGGTCGCCGTCGAAGCGGTGCGGTTGCGTGCCGCCGGCGCCGGCGTGCAGGCCATCCGCGAGCGGCTGGAGACGCTGGCCGAGCACACCCATGGCTACATGATCGCGCGCGACCTGTACTACCTGCGCAGCCGCGCGCGCAGCAAGGGCGACCGCAGCGTCGGCCTGCTCAGCGCCGCGCTCGGTTCGGCCCTGGACATCAAGCCGGTGCTGCACTGCCACCGTGGCGAGACCGCGCCGGTGGCCAAGCTCAAGGGCTTCGACCACGCCGTGCAGACCCTGTTCGGCCTGGCCGCCAAGCGCGTGGCCGCAGGGCTGATGACGCCCACGCTGTGCCTGAGCTATGGCGGCGAGCTGGCGGAACTGCGCGCCCTGCCCGGCTACGCGGCGCTGCGCCAGGCCTGCGACGGCCACGGCGTGGAGCTGCAGGAAAGCGTGATGAGCCTGACCGGCATGGTCAACGTCGGCAAGGGCGCGCTGGTGCTGGGCTTCGCCGGCGAGGCGCTGCGCTTCGGCTGATCCGGCCGGGGGCCGCGTCGACGGCGGCGCGGCGCTGGCTCTGCTAGGCTGCGCCGCTTCGCACCGCCCACAAGAGATGCCCATGGCCGTCACCTACTCGATCAGCCTGCCCGATCCCGCCCGTGCCCGCGGCAGCAACCCGTCGCTGAGCTTCTCCGCGCACGGCGCCGACGCCTTCGCCGAACAGCTGCAGGCCGCCCTCAGCGACCCGGCCTGGTTCGAGCGCTGGCGCGCAATGCAGCCGGAGCCGGACGAGGTCGATCCTGCGCTGGGCGTGACCGATCCGGCAGCACGGGTGACCGGCCGCCAGGACGATCTGCGCATCGACCTGTCCGCGACCACCAGCATCCCCGGCGACATCCTCAAGCAGCGCCTGCGCCTGCTCGCCGGCAGCGGCTGGGAACTGCGCGACGTGCGTTGAAACGCCCGCCCAGGCCACCGCACTGCGGTGGCCGACGCGCCCACGCGGAGCCGCGCCACGCTACGACGCGGCCACCACCCGGCGCGGCCAGGACCAGCGTAGATTGACCGCCAGCGTCCCCAGCACGATCAGCGCCAGGCCCAGCCACTGCACCGGCACCAGCCGGTGGCCGTACAGCAGGTAGTCCAGCAGCAGCGTCACCAGCGGGTAGACGAAGGCGACCACCGCGATCGCCGCCACGTGCAGGTGCCGGTAGGCGCTGTAGAACAGCACGTACACCACGCCGCTGTGGATCACCCCCAGGCCGACCAGCCAGAACCAGTGGCGGCCGGGGTGCAGCGCGGCGCCGCTGGAGAAGCCGGCCAGCATCGCCGCACCGACCCAGCACTGCACGGTCACCACCGCCAGCGGCCGCTCGCGGCTGATCCGCCGCGACATCAGCAACGAGGCGCCGCACAGCAGCGCGCCCAGCAGGGTCAACGCGATCCCGCCCAGGTAGCCGCGATCGGCGCTGGACCACAGCCGCAGCGGGTCCGCCGAACAGGCCACGCCGACGAAGGCCAGCAGGGTCCAGCCCAGGTCGGAACAGCGGCTGCGTTCGCCCTGCAGCAACGCCGCCAGGATCAGCATGACGAACGGGAACACGTGGTAGACCATGGTCGCCACGCCGATCGACGAACGCGCCATGCCGGCGAACAGCGCCACCCAGTTGAGCACCAGCAGCACCCCGCTGAGCGCCGCGTCGCGCAACAGCGCGCGCTCGCGCCACAGGCCGCGCAACTGCCCGCCGAGCAGGCCGCACACGGTCAGGAACAGCGCGCCGAACAGGCAGCGGTAGAACACCGCGGTCACCGGATCCTGGCCGCTCTCGTGCACGAACACGCCGACCGAACCGATCAGCACCTCGGCCAGCAGCAACTGCCACAGTGCCCGCCGGGACGCGCCCGCGGATGTCGCGACGGCGGCGCTCACAGCGCGATGCTCCCGTGCAGGTACTGCACCGCCGCGCCACGCACCTGCACGTGGTCCGGCAGCACCCGGCAGTCCAGTTCGCCGCCGCGCGCAGACGCCTGCCACGCACGCAGGTCGCACTTGCCCAGGCGCTGCGCCCACAGCGGCGCCAGCGCGGCGTGGATCGAGCCGGTCACCGGATCCTCGACGCCGCCGTTGGCTGGCCAGAAATAGCGCGAGACGAAATCGTGCTCGCGGCCGGGCGCGGTGACCGCGACATCGCGCGGTGCCAGCGCCAGCATCCGCGCCAGGTCCGGCACCACCGCGCGCACCTGGGCTTCATCCGCGTACACGGCGATGTAGGCCTGGTCGTTGCGGTAGGCCGCCTGCGGCGCGATCGACAACGCCTGCGCGAGCGCCTGCGGCACCGTCGCCAGCGCGGTCGGCGCCTGGTTCGGAAAGCGCAGGACGAAGCGCCCGTCGGCCTCGCGGTCCACCTCCAGTTCGCCGACCGCCGCGGCGCGGAACCGCAACGGCAGCGGCGCCAGGCCCTGGGTGGCGACGACGAAGGCGCTGGCCAAGGTGGCGTGGCCGCAGAACCCCACTTCGCGCAGCGGCGAGAACCAACGGATCGCGAACGCGCCATCGGCCTCGCGCACGAAGAACGCAGTCTCCGACAGATTGTTCTCGCTGGCGATGGCCTGCATCAGCGCGCCCGGCAACCACGCCTGCAGCGGCACCACCGCGGCCGGGTTGCCGCGGAACCGCACCGTGGTGAAGGCATCGACGATGAACAGCGGCAGTTGCACGCGCGGCCTCGGGAATGGGGAAGGACACGGCCAGTGTGCGCCGGGGTGGGCGACCAGCACAGAGTCAGATACGCTGCAAATCGACCGATACAGATGAGGCCGCCGCATGCGCCTGTACGAAGCCCTCGCCAGCCAGCTGCGCGACCAGATCGCGCAGGGCACGC
>NZ_AQOI01000803.1:0-7512 GCF_000364665.1 Xanthomonas sp. SHU 199 | reverse complement strand
CCGCGCAGCGCCTGGACGCGCTCGGCGACCACGCCGCCGCGCAACGCGCCCGCCGCGCCGCGGCACAGGCCACCGACGGTTCCGCTGTCGCGCGCGCACAGACCACGCCATGAACGACGCCGCCACGACCGCCGCCGAACGCTACCGCCTGCTGCTGCAGCGGCTGGAAGCGAACGAACGCGAATTCCGCCGCCTCGGCCGCGCCGTGGTCAAGGTGCAGGAGGACGAACGCCGTCGCCTGGCGCGCGAACTGCACGACGGCGTCGGCCAGAACCTCACCGTACTCAAGCACCGGTTGGCGCAGCTGGGCGCGGCGCTCGGCGCGGCCGACGCCGCGTTGCGCGCGCCGCTCGAGGACGCCATCCAGCTGTGCACGCAGGCGCTGGAAGACACCCGGCAGATGTCGCGCTTGCTGCGCCCGCCGATCCTCGACGACCTGGGACTGGAAGCCGCGCTGGGCTGGCTCGGCCGCAGCCAGTCCGCCGCCGGCGCCACCCCGGTCAGCGTCGAGATCGGCCCGCTGCCGACGCTGGACGAAGCGCTGCAGACCCTGCTGTTCCGCAGCGCGCAGGAAGCGCTGACCAATGCGCTGAAGCACGCGGCTGCGCAGTCGGTGCTGTTGCGGCTGGTGGCCCGCGACGGCTGGGCGCATCTGCAGGTGCTCGACGACGGCTGCGGCTGCGACCCGCAGCAGGCGCTGGTGGCCGGCGGCAGCGGCCTGAGCGGCCTGCGCGAACGCCTGCGCCTGAGCGGCGGCAGCCTGCGCCTGCAATCGTCCCCGGGCGAGGGCTGCTGCGTGCAGATCCGGGTCCCACTGGAGGCCGATTGAACGTGATCGCCCTGCACCGCCCCGGCACCCGCGCGGCGCTGCACACGCCGCGACATCCCGCCTGTCGGCGCGCTTGGAGCGCACCGGCATGAGCGCGCCGATCCGGGTCCTCATCGCCGACGACCACACCCTGGTGCGCGAAAGCCTGGTCGCCGTGCTCGACGCGATCGACGGCATCCAGGTGGTGGCGCAGGCCGCCGACGGCATCGAGGCGCTGGCCAAGGCCGAGGCGACCAGCCCGGATGTGGCGATCGTGGACATCTCGATGCCGCGGCTCAACGGCATCGACGTGGTCCGGCGGCTGTGCGAAACCGTGCCGCTGGCGCGGATCTTGGTGCTGACCATGCACGAGGAACACGAATACGTGCTGCACGCGGTGCGCGCCGGCGCCTCCGGCTATCTGCTCAAGGACAGCGCCAGCGCCGACCTGATCGCCGCGGTGCGCAACCTGCACGCCGGCCGCGGCCACTTCTCGCCGCAGGCCGCGCAGGCACTGGTGGCGCAGATGCAGCAGCCGCAGGCGCTGCCGCCCGATCCCTACCGCAGCCTGACCGCGCGCGAACGCGAGGTGTTCCACCTGATCGTGGAGGGCCGCACCACCAAGGAGATCGCGCGGGTGCTGCAGATCAGCGTCAAGACCGCCGAGAACCACCGCTTCCGCGTGCTCAACAAGCTGGGCATGCGCAATACCGCCGAACTGGTGCGCTACGCGGTCCGCCACGGCCTGCTCGACTGAACGGCGCCGCGCACCGGCCGGTTCGGCGCGGCTGCGCATACTCCATACGCCATAGTATCCTGGGCGCCTCGGCCGCACCGCGGCCCTCGTCACGAGCGATCGCATGAGCACCTATCAAGCCCCGTTGACCGATCTCCGCTTCGCGCTGCACGACGTGCTGCAGGTGGAGGCGCTGTTTGCCCGCCTCGGCCATGCCGACGCCAATGCCGAACTGATCGATGCGGTGCTGGAAGAAGCGGCGCGCTTCACCGGCACCGTGCTGGCGCCGCTGAACCGGGTCGGCGACGAGCACGGCTGCACCCTGGACAAGGCCACCGGCGCGGTGACCACCGCGCCCGGCTTCCGCGAGGCCTACCGGCAGTTCGCCGAGGGCGGCTGGACCGGGCTGACCGCCGCCGCCGAGTTCGGCGGCCAGGGCCTGCCGCACACCCTGGGCGTGCCGCTCAACGAAATGGTCAACGCCGCCAACCTGGCCTGGGGCAACTTCCCGCTGCTGTCGCACGGCGCAGTCGAGGCGCTCAAGCAGCACGGCGAGGCCTGGCAGCAGGAGGTGTTCCTGAAGCCGCTGGTAGATGGCCGCTGGACCGGCACCATGTGCCTGACCGAGCCGCACTGCGGCACCGACCTGGGCCTGCTCAAGACCCGCGCCGAGCCCAACGCCGACGGCAGCTGGTCGGTCAGCGGCACCAAGATCTTCATCACCGCCGGCGAGCACGACTTCACCGACAACATCGTGCACCTGGTGCTGGCGCGGCTGCCGGACGCGCCGGCCGGCGCCAAGGGCATCTCCCTGCTGGTGGTGCCGAAATTCAAGGTCGCCCGCGACGGCAGCGTCGGCGAGCGCAACGCGCTGCGCTGCGGCTCGCTGGAGCACAAGATGGGCATCCACGGCTCGGCCACCTGCGTGATGAACTTCGACGGCGCCGAGGGCTACCTGGTCGGGCAGCCGCACAAGGGCCTGCAGGCCATGTTCACCATGATGAACACCGCGCGCCTGGGCGTCGGCCTGCAGGGCATCGGCCTGTCCGAACGCGCCTACCAGAACGCGCTGCATTACGCCCGCGAGCGCCTGCAGTCGCGTTCGCTGAGCGGCGCCAAGCTGCCGGAGAAGCCGGCCGACCCGATCCTGGTGCATCCGGACGTGCGCCGCATGCTGCTGACGGTGAAGGCGCTGACCGAAGGCAGCCGCCTGCTGGCGCTGCATGCCGCCACCCTGATCGACATCGCACACAGCGCGCAGGACCCGGCCGAGCGCGAGCAGGCCGACGTGCTGGTCAGCTTCCTCACCCCGATCTCCAAGGCCTGCCAGACCGAGTGGGCGGTGGAGAACACCTATCACGCCCTGCAGTGCTTCGGCGGCCACGGCTACATCCACGAACACGGCATGGAGCAGCTGGCACGCGACGCCCGCATCACCACCCTGTACGAAGGCACCACCGGCATCCAGGCGCTGGACCTGATCGGGCGCAAGACCGCGTCCAGCCAGGGCGCCGGGCTGAAGCTGTTCCTGGCGCAGATCGAGGCCTTCCTGGCCGAGCACGCCGACAACCCGGCGGTAGCCGAATTCGTCGCGCCGCTGCGCGAGAAGGCCGCCGAGTGGGCGGCGCTGACCAAGCGCATCCTGCAGCGCGCCGCCGGCAATCCCGAGGAACTGGGCGCGGCCAGCTACGACTACGTGTTCTATTCCGGCTACGTGGTGCTGGCCTACTGGTGGGCGCGCAGCGTCGCCGCGGCCGAGGCCTCGGCGCATGGCGAGGCGTTCAAGCAGTCCAAGCGCGAGACCGCGCGCTTCTACTACGCCCGCCTGCTGCCGCGCACGCTGACCCACGCCGCGGCCATCGACAGCGGCGCCGCGCCGCTGATGACGCTGGCCGACGCGCAGTTCTGAGTCGCACATCCAGGTCCGGACGCGGCCCCGGCATGCACGCCGTGCCGGGGCCGCACGGCCCGCCGCGGCCGATACACAAACCGTCACCAATCGGGTATAAGCTGTCTTCCCGATGGAGACAGACACAACAACGCTTGGTCTGATCGATACCGGGGCCTGCGGCGCCTCGGCCGCGGTCCCGTCGCCTGCGGCGTCCCCGTCCCACCTGCCTTCGGTCCGGCTGCTGTCGCTGGACGCGCATGGCCGCGTGCTGGACTGGATCAACTGGCAGGACGCCGCCTGCCTGTACGCACGCGGCGCGGTCGCCTGGACGCTCGGCGAGCCGTGCCTGCATATCCACGGCGGTATCTGTCGCGCCAGCGGCGAGCGCAGCGTGCTGGAGCTGCATCCGATCATCGCCGCGCGCGGCCACGCGCATGCGCGTGCGCTCGACCCCACCCCGACCCTGACCAATACCGCGCTGTTCGCCCGCGACGCGCAACTGTGCCTGTACTGCGGCCAGCAGTTCAGCCGCCCGCAACTGACCCGCGATCATGTGCTGCCGGTGTCCAAGGGCGGCCGCGACATCTGGGAGAACGTGGTCACCGCGTGCTTCCACTGCAATTCGCGCAAGGGCAATCGCACCCCGCAGCAGGCATCGATGCCGCTGCTGGCGGTGCCGTACCGGCCGAGCTGGATCGAGCATCTGATCCTGTCCAACCGCAACATCCTGGCCGACCAGATGTCGTTCCTGAAGGCGCAGTTGCCGAAGCGCTCTAAGCTCTCGTTGTAGCCGCGCGGCCTCACGCTGCCGTCACGCCCGCTGCGACGGATTGCCGCACCCCGGCCAAAACCGGCCATCCACGCGCCCGCGACTGAACGGGTTGATTGCGCGTGCCCGGAATGGAGAGGAAAATGACAGGTCCGCTGAACCTCCATTCCGATGATCGACCCCACCCGCTATCCGCGCCTCTCGCGCATCCAGGTCCCCGCCGAACTGCGTCGCTTCGATGAATCGGAGCTGCCGGCCATCGCCGAGGAACTGCGCGCCTTTCTGATCGAGTGCGTCGGCAAGAGCGGCGGCCACTTCGGCGCCGGCCTCGGCGTGATCGAACTCACCGTCGCCCTGCACTACCTCTACGACACGCCGGTCGATCAGCTGGTGTGGGACGTCGGCCACCAGACCTACCCGCACAAGATCCTCACCGGGCGCCGCGACCGCATCCACACGGTCAAGCAGGCCGACGGCGTGGCGCCGTTCCCCAAGCGCGAGGAAAGCGAGTACGACACCTTCGGCGTCGGCCATTCCTCCACCTCGATCTCGGCCGCGCTGGGCATGGCGGTGGCGCTGCAGCGCATGGGCGACGAGCGCAAGGTGGTGGCGGTGATCGGCGACGGCGCGATGACCGCGGGCATGGCCTACGAGGCGCTGAACCACGCCGGCGGCATGGACCCGGAACCGAACCTGCTGGTGATCCTCAACGACAACCGCATGTCGATCTCCGAGGCGGTCGGCGGGGTCACCAAGATGCTGGGGCGGATGAGCGGCAGCAAGACCCTCAACGCCATCCGCGAGGGCGGCAAGAAGATCCTCGGCGACAAGAAGAGCAACCCCACCGCGCGCTTCGTGCGACGCTGGGAAGAACACTGGAAGGGCATGTTCGTGCCGTCCACGCTGTTCGAGGAAATGGGCTTCCACTACACCGGCCCGATCGACGGCCACGACCTGCCGGCGCTGCTCGGCGCGCTGAAGACGCTCAAGACCCTCAAGGGTCCGCAGCTGCTGCACGTCATCACCACCAAGGGCAAGGGCTACGAACTGGCCGAGGGCGACCAGATCGGCTATCACGCCGTAGGCCCGTTCGATCCGAGCAAGGGCCTGGTGGCCAAGCCGGGCGCCAAGGCGCCGACCTACACCGACGTGTTCGGCGATTGGATCTGCGACATGGCCGCGGCCGAGCCGGCGCTACTGGCGATCACCCCGGCGATGCGCGAGGGCTCCGGCCTGGTGCGCTTCAGCAAGGAATACCCGCAGCGCTACTTCGACGTGGCCATCGCCGAACAGCACGCGGTGACCCTGGCCGCGGGCATGGCCGTGCACGGCGCCAAGCCCGTGGTGGCGATCTATTCCACCTTCCTGCAGCGCGGCTACGACCAGTTGGTGCACGACGTGGCGGTGCAGCAGCTCGACGTGCTGTTCGCGATCGACCGCGGCGGCGTGGTCGGCCCGGATGGCGCCACCCACGCCGGCAACCTGGACCTGAGTTTCCTGCGCTGCGTGCCGCACCTGGTAGTGATGGCGCCGGCCGACGAAGCCGAGTGCCGGCAACTGCTCAGCACCGGCCTGCGCCATGCCGGTCCGGCCGCGGTGCGCTACCCGCGTGGCACCGGCCCCGGGGTCGCCCCCGGGACCACGCTGGAACCCCTACCGATCGGCAAGGCGCAAGTGCGCGCGCAGGGCCACACGGTGGCGCTGCTGGCGTTCGGCGCGACCCTGGCGGCGGCCGAACAGGTCGGCCGCGAGCTGGGCCTGAGCGTGGTCAACATGCGCTTCGTCAAGCCGCTGGACCGCGCCCTGCTGCTGGAGCTGGCGCAGAGCCACGAAGGCTTCGTGACCATCGAGGACAACGTGGTGGCCGGCGGCGCCGGTTCCGGCGTGGCCGAGCTGCTCAACGCCGAAGGCGTACTGCGCCCGGTGCTGCACCTGGGCCTGCCCGATGCGTTCCAGCACCACGCCAGCCGCGAGCAACTGCTGGCCGAAGCCGGCATCGACGCCGCCGGCATCCGCGCCGCGGTGCTGAAGCGCTGGCCGCAGCTGGGCGCCAGCGCACCGCGCACCGCGGCGGGCTGACCCGCCGCGATTGCGAGCAGAGCAACGGCACGGCGGTTGACGCGTGCCGTGCCTGCTTGCGGCATTGCGCACGATGCTTGATGTGCCTCATGCCGCTTCTGATTGCCCCGGCGTCTCCAGCGCGTGACCTAGGGCGTGTCATCAATCCCCGAGCATGCCGCGCCGCGATTGCGCGCGCCTGTGGCAAGGAAGAGCGAGGAAGTGGACGTCCGTCCACGCCCGAGCGATGACGCGGCCATGGGCGCGCGCAATCGCGGCCCTTCGGGTTGGGCCTGGCAGGCGCGCGGCCGGCGCCGCGCGGCTTGACCTGACGGCCAGTCAGGCGCTGCGCCACGCAACGCCGGCCGCGCGCCTGCCAGACCCAACGCGGCATACTCGGGAATTGATGACACGCCCTAGGGCGCGATCACCTCGGCGCCGCTGGCGCGTAGCCGATCCAGCGGCCCGCCCTGCTCCTGCAGGGTCTGCATCGGCAACGCCGCGAAACTGGAGCGGTTCTGCGCCAGGGCCCGTTCGGCCGCCTGCTGCCAGGCCGCCTGCGCACGCTGGCGCACATCGCCCAGGCCCAGCTTGCGCGCGATCGCCGCTTCGCCGACCGCGTCCAGGCAGACCCGGTACTGATCGTTGGCGGGCAGCGCGGCCAGCGTGTCCAGATCGCCTTCGGACCAGGCATTAGCGCGCTGGCGCATCGTCTCCAGGTCGCGATCGATGACCTGCAGGGTGCGCGCGAAACAGGCGCTGTCGTTGAGCGAGGTCGCCCGGAACTCCTGCAGCGCACGCTTGGCGTCGGGCACCTTGACCTCCACCACCACCGGCACGATCGGCACCCTGGCGCGCTTGGCCGCACGCGCGATCACCGGCTGCACGACGCTGCCCAGGCTCAGGCCGGAGGTGCGCATCGCCGCTTCGTACAGCTCCTGCGCCGCGAACACCGGCCGCCAGCGTTCCACGCTGCCGTCGCGGCCCAGGTAGCGCGCCTTCAGCGGCAGCCAACGCGCATACAGCTCCGGCGGCAGCACCTGCTGCAAGGTGCGGTCGTCGGGATTGCGCCGCGCCTTGAGCAAGGACGGCAGCAGCATCAGGCTGCGGAACATGCCCAGGCCCGAGTCCAGGGTGAGGGTCGGCGCCGCGATCACCTGTTGCGATTGGGCGATCACCCGCTCCACTTCGCCCGACTCCCACTGCATGCGCCTGGGCAGCGGCGACACCGTGCCGAGGATCCACAGCAC
>NZ_AQOI01000802.1:0-325 GCF_000364665.1 Xanthomonas sp. SHU 199 | reverse complement strand
GCGTCCTGCTGCGCCTGTGCCGGCTGCGGCACCGGCGCACGCGCCTGGCGCCATTGCGCCGCCTGCTCGCGCACCACCGCCTCGGCGGCGGCGGCATCCAGGCTCGCCAGGTCCTCCTCGCGCGGCGTGCGCAACACCGCGCCCTGCTTGAGCAGGTTGAGATTGCCGCGGATGAAGGCGTCCGGATTGGCGCGCAGCAGCGCGACCATGGTCTGGTCCAGCGAATGGCCGTTGCCGCGCGCCAGTTGCCCGGCGATCTGCGACAGGGTCTGCCCGGCGCGCACCGGCGCCAGCGCATCGCCGGGCGCGGCCGCGGGGGCCGGCG
>NZ_AQOI01000801.1:0-5071 GCF_000364665.1 Xanthomonas sp. SHU 199 | reverse complement strand
CTGTGCACCTGGCGGCTGCTGCCGGCCGGCACCCTGCGCGCCGCGCGCGGCCTGCCCAGCGTGATCGCGCTGCGCGGCATCGCCGGCTCGGCGTTCTTCGGCTGCGAGGCGTTCCTGCCGCTGCTGCTGTCGCGCGAACGCGGGCTGTCGCCGGTGTGGGCCGGCGTGGCGCTGAGCGCCGGTGCGCTGGGCTGGTTCGCCGGTTCCTGGTACCAGGGCCACTACGGCCGCGACGCCACCCGCCTGCGGCGGCTGCGGCTGGGCTGCACGCTGATGGCGCTGGGCATCGCGACCACCACGCTGGCGCTGCTGCCGGCAGTGCCGGCAGCGCTGGCGATCGGCGGCTGGACCGCGACCGGCCTGGGCATGGGCCTGATCTACCCGACCCTGGCGGTGCTGACCCTGACCCTGTCGCCGCCGGCGCGGCAGGGCCGCAACAGTTCGGCACTGCAGTTGAGCGAGGCGATTGCGGTGGCGACCACGCTGGCGGTCGGCGGCTCGCTGTTCGCCGCGCTGCTGGCGTACTCGGCCGCCGCTGCATACCTGTCGACCTTCGCCGTTGCCGCGCTCATGGCCTTGCTCGGCCTGGGCATCGCCGGCCGCACCCAGCCGGCGCCGGGCTAACGGAATCGTCGCGTCCGGCGCCCGCCGCGGCGTGGTGGCGCGCGCCACAAGCAGGATCGAGGAAGAGCGATCCGTTCGCGGGGCGATGCCGCGGCGACACACGAACGTCGCGCCTGTTCGACTCTTGGCCTGGAAGACGCGCCCTAGCGAGCGCCCACACCCCTGGCCCAGGCCTGGATGATGTCGGCGATGGCACGCACGCCGTCGGTGAGGGCCGCCGGCCCCGGCTGCAGGATCAGCGGCGACTTGATCTCGAACAGTTGCCCGTCGCGCACCGCCGGCATCGCCGACCAGCCCGGCCGCGCGGCGACGCGCTCGGGACGGAAGCGCTTGCCGCACCAGGAGCCGAGGATGATGTCCGGCGCGCGCCGCACCACCTCGTCGCCGTTGGCCAGGATCCGCGCCTTGGCCAGCGGCTGCACCGACAGTTCCGGGAACACGTCGTCGCCGCCGGCGATGCCCACCAGTTCGGCCACCCAGCGGATCCCGGTGATGATGGGCTCGTCCCATTCCTCCAGGTACACCCGCGGCCGCCGCGGCAAGGTGGCGGCCTGCGCGGCGATGGCATCGAGGCCGCGCTGCAGTTCGTCGGCGTAGGCATTGGCGCGCGGCCCGGCTCCGACCAGCGCGCCGAGCCGGCGGATGTAGTCGAGGATGCCGTCGACGCTGCGATGGTTGGCGATCCACACCTCCACGCCATGCCGTACCAGTTCGGCGGCGATGTCGGCCTGGATGTCGGAGAAGCCGATGGCGAGGTCCGGCTGCAACTTGAGGATCTCGCCGATCTTGGCGCTGGTGAAGGCGCTGACCTTGGGCTTGTCGCGGCGCGCCTGCGGCGGGCGCACGGTGAAGCCGCTGATGCCGACGATGCGCTGCTGCTCGCCGAGCGCGTACAGCGTCTCGGTCGGCTCCTCCGTCAGGCAGACGATGCGCTGCGGGCCCACGCTCAGTACGCCCCGCCCGAGCACGCGCGCACCGCGGCGGCGGTGCCGCGGCAGACAGGGCCGGCGCCGCTCACGGGAACAGCATCCGCTTGCTCCAGTGGCCGGCGGCGTCGGCCTCGTAGCGCCAGCGCTCGTGCAGGCGGTACTTGGCGCCGTACCAGAACTCGAAGCTGCGCGGCACCACGCGGAACCCGCCCCAGCCGTCCGGGCGCGGCACCTCGCGACCCTCGAAGGTGGCCTCGGCCTTGGCCACGCGTTCCTCGAATTCCTCGCGCGAGGCCAAGGTGCGCGACTGCGCCGAGGCCCAGGCGCCGATCTGGCTCATGCGCGGGCGCGAGGCGAAATAGGCATCGGCCTCGGCCGCGGCGACCAGTTGCACCTCGCCGTCGATGCGCACCTGCACCCCGTCCTCGCGCATGCGCCGCCACAGGAACAGCAGCGAGGCCTGCGGATTGGCCTGCAGCTCGCGGCCCTTCTGGCTGTCCAGGTGGGTGTAGAACACGAAACCGCGCGCGTCGTAGGCCTTCAGCAGCACCACCCGCGACGAAGGGCGCGCCTCCAGCGTGGCCGAGGACACGACCATGGCGTTGTATTCGGCCTCGTCGCTGGTGCGCGCCTCGGCGAACAGGTCGGCGAACGTGGACAGGGCTTCGGCGTAGAGATCGGGCATGGCGACAGGCACTCGGCGGACGATGCGCCATTGTCGCGCCATGCACCGCGCGACGCACGCTTCGCCGCGCAAGGCCCCGCGCACGCGCCCGCGCGGCGCGCGGGGCGGCGTCGGTCTCTGCTAGCATCGGCGGATGAATCCCGCCCCCAACCTGGTGCTGGTCGGCCCGATGGGCGCCGGCAAGAGCGTCATCGGTCGCCGCCTGGCCGAGCGCTTCGGCCTGGTCTTCGTCGACAGCGACCAGACCATCGTCGAGCGCACCGGTGCCAGCATCGCCTCGCTGTTCGAGCACGCCGGCGAAGCCGGTTTCCGCGAGCACGAGCGCGCGGTGCTGGAAAGCATCCTGAGCACGCCCGGCCACCTGATCTCCACCGGCGGCGGCGCCGTGCTCAACGCCGACAGCCGCCGCGAGATGCGCGAGCACGGCTTCGTGGTGTACCTGCGGGTGGGCGTGGCCGCGCAACTGCAGCGCCTGCACCGCGACCGCAGCCGCCCGCTGCTGCAGCGTGGCGACCGCGAGCAGGTGCTGCGCGACCTGCACGCGGTGCGCGAACCGCTGTACCGCGAGGTCGCCGACCTGATCCTGGACACCGACCACTTCACCCCGGCCGAGGCCACCGCGCAGCTGGTCGTGCGCCTGGCCGCGTCGTGGAAACTTCCGGAACCCACTGCATGACCGCAGCATCGCGCACGGTCCAGGTCGCTGGCGACCCGGCCTACACCATCCACATCGGCCCCGGCCTGCTCGACGACGGCGCCGCCCTCGCCGCGCACGTGCGCGGCCGCCATGTGCTGCTGCTCAGCGACAGCCATGTGGCGCCGCTGTATGCCGCGCAGGTTCGCAGCGCGCTGCTGGCGGCACGCCCGGAGTTGCAGATCGGCGACTTCGTGATCCCCGCCGGCGAGGCCTCCAAGACCCTGGACCACTTCGCCGCGGCGATCGCCGCGCTGGCCGCCCTGGGCGCCACCCGCGACGCCTGCGTGCTGGCCCTGGGCGGCGGCGTGGTCGGCGACCTGGCCGGCTTCGCCGCCGCCTGCTGGATGCGCGGCGTGGATTGCGTGCAATTGCCGACCACACTGCTGGCGATGGTCGACTCCTCGGTCGGCGGCAAGACCGCGGTGGACATCCCGCAGGGCAAGAACCTGGTCGGCGCCTTCCATCCGCCGCGCGCGGTGCTGGCCGACACCGCCACGCTGCGCAGCCTGCCGCCGCGCGAACTGCGCGCGGGGCTGGCCGAGGTGATCAAGTACGGCGCCATCCGCGACCCGCTGTTCTTCGAATGGCTGCATGCCGAACGCCGCGCGCTGCTGGCCGGCGAGCCGGCGGCACTGGCGCAGGCGATCGCGCGCAGCTGCGAGCACAAGGCCGAGATCGTCGCCCGCGATCCGCTGGAAAAGGGCGAGCGCGCCCTGCTCAACCTCGGCCACACCTTCGGCCACGCCATCGAGACCGAACAGGGCTACGGCGCCCCGGACAACGCCAACCTCAACCACGGCGAAGCGGTGGCGGTGGGCATGGTGCTGGCCGCCGAGCTGTCGGCGCGACTGGGCATGGCCAGCGCGCAGGACACGGAGAAACTGCGCGCGCTGCTGCAGGACTTCGGCCTGCCGACCGCGCTGCCGGCCGGGCTGGCACCGGAGGCGCTGCTGGCGCGCATGCGCCTGGACAAGAAGAACCTGGCCGGACGCCTGCGATTGGTACTGTGGCGCGGCATCGGCCACGCCGAGATCGTGCCCGACGTGGACGAGGCCGAAGTGCTGGCGGTGCTGGCCACCGGCTGAGCGCGCAGGCCGCCGAGCGCGTGTCCGCGCGCGCCCGGCCACCCGCGACTGCCCCCCCGCTCAGCGTGCCTGCCGCCACGCGCGCGGGCTCTGCCCCACCTGCGCCTTGAACACACGCGACACCGCGGCCTCGCTGCCGTAGCCCACCTCGTCGGCAAGCTGCTTCAGCGGCCGTCCTTCGCGCAGGCCGCGCTGCACCAGGGCGATGCGCCAGTCCTGCAGGTACTGGCCCGGGGTGCAGCCGAGGGTTTCGCGAAAGCTGCGCGCGAACGCACTGCGCGACATACCGGCACGCGCGGCCAGGCTCTCCAGCGTCCACGGCTGCGCCGGGGCGTCGTGGATACCGGTCAGCGCCAGCCGCAGCCGCGCATCGGCCATCCCGGCGAGCATGCCGCCGTCGGTGAGTCCCTGCTCCATCAGTTCGCGGATCACGTGCACCAGCACCACCTCGAACAAGCGGTTCAATACCGCCTGGCGCCCGCAATGCTGCGCGAACGCTTCCTCGAACAGCAGGTGCAGCAGCGTCTCACCCTGGCGCAGCGCGTCCAGCGGCAGGCAGATGCAGGCGGGCAAGGCGCGCACCAGCGGATTGGCGGCGCCGCCGCCGAAGCGCAGGTGCGCGCAGGCGAAATCCGCGCCGCGTTGCGCATCGGTCTCGAAGCGGTGCGGCATGGCCTGTGGGTACAGCAGCAGGCTCGGCCGGTCGATCCGCAGTACATGTCCGTCGCCGTTGTGGACGACCACGCTGCCCTGGCGCAGCAGGTGCAACTGGCCACGGTCGCCGTTGTCGAGGCGGTGCAGGCCGCAAAGCGTACCGGCGTGGAAGACCTCGGCACTGACAGAGAAGTGGGTCAACAAGGCGGCCAGGCGATCGGCCATTTGGCACTCCAGGTAAAGTTTTAAGGACGATTCGCCACCTATCGTATCGCCTTGGCGCGCAAAGTCACTCCTGTCGCCGGCACACCGCCCGGCATGCCCCAGGAAACCGCCATGAAGACCCTGCTTCCCTTGCTCGCCACCTCGATGCTGGCCGGCGCGATCGGCACCGCCA
>NZ_AQOI01000800.1:0-2232 GCF_000364665.1 Xanthomonas sp. SHU 199 | reverse complement strand
GGGAAAGCCGATCGAACAGCTCACCCCGTCGCAGGCGCGGCAGGTGCTGCGCGATGCCCAGGCCAATACGCCGTTGCCGCCGGCCGAGGTCAGCCGCACCACCATCCAGGCCGACGGCAAGCCGCTGAACCTGGTGATCGTGCGGCCGCCGCACACGGACGGCCAGGTGTTGCCGGCCTTCATGTTCTTCCACGGCGGCGGCTGGGTGCTGGGCGACTTCCCGACCCACGAACGCCTGATCCGCGACCTGGTCAACGCCTCCGGCGCGGTGGCGGTCTATGTGGACTACACGCCGTCGCCGGAAGCGCAGTATCCGGTCGCCATCCACCAGGCCTATGCCGCCACCCGCTGGGTGGCCGAGCATGGCGCGCAGATCGGCGTGGACGGCAAGCGCCTGGCGCTGGCCGGCAACAGCGTCGGCGGCAACATGGTCGCGGCCGTGGCGCTGCAGGCCAAGGCGGCCGGAACACCGGCGCTGCGCTACGACCTGATGCTGTGGCCGGTGACCGACGCCCGCTTCGACGATGGCTCGTACCAGCAGTTCCAGAGCGGCTACTTCCTCACCCGCAACATGATGACCTGGTTCTGGGACAACTACACCACCGATCCCAAGGCCCGCGCCGAGATCACCGCCTCGCCGCTGCGCGCCACCCCGGCGCAACTGGCCGGCCTGCCGCCGACGCTGATCCAGACCGCCGAGCTGGACGTGCTGCGCGACGAGGGCGAAGCCTTCGGCCGCAAGCTGGACCAGGCCGGGGTGACGGTCACGGTGACCCGCTACAACGGGCTGATCCATGACTTCGGCCTGCTCAATGCCCTGCGCGACGTGCCCGCGGTGCGGACCGCGATCCAGCAGGCGGGCGACGGCCTGCGCGAGCACCTGAAGTAAGCGCAGCACCGGCGGCACGTCAGGCAGCGCGTCCTGGCTGCGGCGTGCCGCCCTACCCGCCCCAACGCACTCAGGGCTGGGCGCGCTCCAGCGACGCGTCTCCGCCCAGGGTGCGATACAGCGTCACCCGATTGGTGGCCGCGGTCAGTTCCACCGCGACCAGACTGCGCTGCGCGGCGTAGTAGCTGCGCTGCGCATCCAGGTTGGACAGCGCGCTTTCCACGCCCTCGCGGTAGCGCTGCGCGCTGGCGTCGCAGGTGTTGGCGGCATCGGCGAGGAGCGCGCGCTGCGCCTGCAGCTGCGCATCGATGGTGCCGCGCCGGGCCAGGGCATCGGCCACTTCACTGAAGGCGGTCTGCACGGTCTTTTCGTAGCCGGCCAGCGCGGCATCGCGCTGCGCCTCGGTGTAGCGCACATTGGCGCGCGCCGCGCCGCCATCGAACACCGTGTAGGCGACGCCGGCGCCCACCGATGCGGTGCGCGCGTCGTGGGTGAACAGCTGCGACAGCGCGGTGCTGGTCAGGCCCAGCAGGCCGCTCAGGCTGATGCTGGGAAACAACGCGGCACGCGCCGCACCGATCTGGGCGTTGACCGCACGCAGTTCGTATTCGGCCTGCACCACGTCGGGCCGACGCAGCAGCACGCTGGTGTCCAGACCGGCCGGCGGATCGCCGATGCTGGCCGCGACCTCCTCGATCGAACCCGGCAACAGTGCCGGATCGACCGGAGCGCCCACCAGCAACTGCAGCGCATTGACGTCCTGCGCCAGCGCCGTGGTCTGCGCGGCCAGGTCGGCCTGCGCGGCATGCAGCACCTGGTTGGCCTGGTCCAGGTCCGAATGCGGCACGATGCCGCCATCCACCCGCTGTGCGGTCAGCGCCACGCTGGCGCCGGCGCTGCGCACGGTGTCCTGCGCGAGCGTCAGCAGGCTGCGGTCGCTGGCATAGGTCAGCCAGGTCGTGGCGATGTCGCCGACCAGGGTCAGGCGCGTGGCCCGGGCCGCGGCTTCCTGTTCCAGGTAGCGCTGCTGCGCGGCCGTGCTCAGCGCGTGCAGCCGGCCGAAGAGGTCGAGTTCGAACGCGGTGACGCCCACGCCCAGGTCGTAGTTGCTGGCATAACCGGCAGCCGGCGCAGCCGCTGCGTTGCCGCCCTGGGTCGTGTCGTTGCCCGGCGCCGCGCCCTTGCCGCGATAGGAGCGCGTGTAGGTCGCGCTGGTCCCCACCTCCGGCAGCAGGGCCGCGCGCTGGATGCGGTACTGCGCCCGCGCCTGGGCGATATCGGCGAGCGCGATCCGCAGATCGCGGTTGTTGTCCAGCGCCTGCGCGATCAGCGCCTGCAGCCGC
>NZ_AQOI01000799.1:0-19626 GCF_000364665.1 Xanthomonas sp. SHU 199 | reverse complement strand
AGGACACGCCGCGGGTGGGGCACCGACGTCGGCGTGTCCACATCCGGGCGCAGCGGCACCACCACCGCCCCGCTGCGCAAGGCATGCGCGCGCAGCTGCGCGCTGCTGGCCTGCTGCGCCTGCGCCGCGGACGGCAGGTCGCCGTGCATCCGCGCGATGTCGAAATAGGCGGCCACGTGCGCCGGCGAGTGCCGCAGCCAGGCCAGGAACTCGGCCTGCCGCGCCGGCGGCAGCGCGGTCTCGCGCTGCGCCAGGTACCAGTCCGCGGCCGCTTCGGCGACGCGCTGCGGATCCTCACGCATAGCGCGCCATGCCCTGCCGGCACACCGCCAGGCCCTTGATGATGTATTTCTTGACCATGTGGCTGGAGATCTGCAGTTGCTCGGCGATTTCCTGGTAGCCCAGTTCGTCGCGGTAGCGCAGCGTCATCGCCGCGCGACACTTCGGCGGCAGCCGTGCCATCAGCTCGGCCAGGCGCTGCCGGCGCTGCGCGCGGTGCACCTGCGCATCGGCCTCGCAGGGCACCGCCAGCCGCTCCAGCACATCGTCCAGGCAGGTGTCGCGCTGGCTGTTGCGCTGGTGCAGCAGCGCGTGCTCGCGCATCAGGTTGGCGGCGATGGTGAACAGGTAGGCTTCGGGATTGGCGATCTCCGGCGCATGCGCCTCGCTGCGCTGCAGCCGCAGCCACACTTCCTGCAGCAGGTCGTCGGCATCCCAGGCCGCGGCGCGACGCTTGCGGAAATAGCGGCTCAGCGACGGCCGCCATTGCAGGAACAGCCGCGACAACGCCGGCAGGGGTTCGGAACGCACCAGCCACTCGCAATGCCGGCGCCATCGGCAGCCGGCGGATTCGGAAAGGCTGCGATGCTGGTCCTCGGCGATGACAGTCCGATGACGCACGGGTCCTGCGGGCGTAGCGGAGCGGTTGCGCCCCGGCAAGCATTCAGTTCACCGCTGACTGCCGGATTCGCGCGATCGGCGCATGCAACGCGGCCGGTCACCGCGCCTGCGCCCTCGCCATGGACGCTGCGGCCGCGCATCCCAGCGTTTCCCGTGCAGGACAGGATGTCCTCCGGACCGGCCTTCCGTTCCATCGGAGTCGCCCCATATCGTGAGGGTTGCCGCGTCCAATCTTGGGCGGCGTTCGCATGAAGGATCTCTCCATGACCGACCCCATCGTCCAGATCAAGCCGCTTGGCTTCCCTTGGGACACGATCGACCCGTTCCTGTTCTGCGTCTACCACGACGATGCCTACCCCGCCGGCAACGGTGCGATGGGGCCGGCGGCGTCCCTGCACGGCCGCGCCATCGGCCAGGACTTCAGCCGCAAGGACGGCTGGAGCATGTATCACGGCGAGGAGATTCCCGGCTTTCCTGGCCATCCGCACCGTGGCTTCGAGACCGTGACCATCGTGCGCAAGGGCCTGATCGACCATGCCGATTCGCTCGGTGCGGCGGCGCGCTTCGGCGCCGGCGACGTGCAGTGGGTGACGGCCGGCGCGGGCATCGTCCATTCGGAGATGTTCCCGCTGCTGGACACGGCGGCACCCAACCCGCTGGAGCTGTTCCAGATCTGGCTCAACCTGCCGGCGCGCAGCAAGCTGGCCGCGCCGCACTTCACCATGTTCTGGTCGGAAGACCTGCCGCGCTTCACCGCCACCGACGATGCCGGCCGCACCACCGAGGTGGCCTGCGTGGCCGGCCGCATCGGCCCGGTCGACGCCGCGCCAGGCAGCGCCGGCGGCCCGCTCGCGCCGCCACCGGATTCATGGGCCGCGCAGGACGATGCCGATGTGGCCATCTGGACGATCCGCATGGCACCCGGCGCACGCTGGACCCTGCCCGCCGCGCAAGGCCGCGGCACGCGCCGCAGCCTGTATTTCTTCAAGGGCGCAGCGGTGACGGTGGGCGGGCGCCCGGTGACCCGCCATGCGGCGATCGAGCTGCGCGCCGATCAGGCGGTCGAGTTGGTCAATGGCGACGGCGAGGCGAGCGAATTCCTGGTGCTGCAAGGCCGACCGATCGCCGAACCGGTGGCGCAACACGGTCCGTTCGTGATGAACACGCCGGCCGAGATCGCCCAGGCCATGGCCGACTATCGCCGCACCCAGTTCGGCGGCTGGCCATGGCGGGACGAGGCGCCGGTGCACGGCAGCGACCCGACCCGCTTCGCTCGACATCCCGATGGGCGTGAGGAGCGGCCGGCGTCGCGCGCGGTCGCCGCCGACGGCTAGGGCGTGTCGCCGATGCGAGAGGACGCCGCGTTCCCAGCCTCGTACACACCAATTCTGCGCGTCGCTCTGCGCCGTACCCCCACCCCAACCCCCGCTCCGCGCCCCGGCCCGCGCTTGCGGCGCGGGCGCTCCAGGGTGCGCGCGCCAGTGGCGCGCAGACCGCACCCTGTCGGCCAAACGGGAGAGGGGCTATGTGCTCAGTAGCGGGCCGAGGCCAGCGCCTGCGCGCGCTCCAGTTGCTCGGCGATGCGCTTGCGCGCCTGCTGCAGTTCCTGGCGGGTGGCGTCTTCCTTGGCCGCCGGCACCAGCTCGGCATCGATCACCGACAGCGCGTCGGAGTACTGCCGCACCATCGCCGCCGCGTAGGCGTTCATGTAGGCGGAGTCGTCCTTCTCGTCGCCCAGCGCCTGCAGCTGCGCGCGGCCCTTGGCCACCTGCGCGTCGATCTTCTCCGCATCGCCGGGGCCGCCCTTGCCGGCCGTGGCCGGGTCGGCATCGTGGTGCACGGCGATGGTCTCGCGGGCGAAATCGGCCACGGTCTTGCTGACGTTGCGCGACAGCGCCTGCTTGGACAGCGCCACCACGTTGCCCTCCAACACCTGCAGCATCGCCTTGGCCGAGGCGTCGCCGCCGATCGGTGCGCGTCCGCTTTCGCCACCCACCGGCGCGGCGGTGGGCTCCGGCGAGGTGGCCGGTGCGGTGCGCGAGGCCTGGTCGCCGGGCTTGCCGCAGCCGCTCAGCGCCACGGCGGTGAGCGCGGCAAGCAGGGTCAGGCGGACGGGATGAAGAGGTGAAGTCATGGAACGCTCCTGGTTGGTCTGCGTTCCACCATGCCCAGCCAGCGCGCAAACCTGCGTGAATCGGCGGCGGCTGGCCGTAACGCAAGGCGCGATCGCGCGCACCAGGCGCGCCCTGCAGAGTCGCACCGCGGCAGATGCTCACTGCGATCCGTGATCGCCGGCATCGCGGCCCCGATGCCGGAGCCGGCCTGGCGCGGCCGGCTCCGGCACTGCTCAGCCGCAGCAGTAGCAGACCAGCGGCTTTCCGGGCCCGCCCGGCCCCAGCTCGCCGCCGAACGGTGCGCACTCCTGCTGGCAGGCCCAGGCACTGCAGGCCGCCTCCTTCTCGATGCCGTCGCCGGCGGTCGCCTGCACCGCGCCGAAGCCCATGCTGGCCAGGAACACGGCTGCAAGCATCCCGTTGCGTAACGCTGTCCAACGCTGTTTCATGGCTTACTCCTCGATGGTTGCCAAGGCCGGCGGCGCATCCGTGCGACGCACTGCGGCCATCAGGTCCTGCATCCGCTCCGTGGTCTCGAAAACGCCGACGCGCGCATAGCGCACGCGTCCTTCGTGGTCCAGCGCCAGCAGCGTCGGCACGTTGCGCGCGCGGAACAGCATCAGTGCGCGGCGGTCGGTCAACGTGGTCACCGGAAACGTGAAGCCGTGCTCGGCGGCGTAGCGCTGCGCCTGCGCGGGGCTGCACTGGCACACGCCCAGCACCTGCACGTCGGGCTGCTGCGCGGCCAGACGCTGCGCGGTCTGCACCATCTGCGGCGCCGAGCGCTTGCAGTACGGGCAGGTGGTGGTGAAGAAGAACAGGACCTGCCGCTCGGCCGCCGGCTCACCCAGCGTCAGCGGCGCACCGTCCAACGTGGTAGCGGCAATGCGCGGCACGTACATGCCCAAATACGGCTCGGTGGTGCGGGTGACGAACCAGCGCCGTTCCTCGCGCAGACCGCGGTTCTGCCAGGCCAGCACCAGCACCAACGCGCATGCCGCCAGCACCGCCAACCAACTCCAGGGAAACCGCCGTGCCATGCCGTGTGTCCATGTCGCCGTGTTCCCTGCAGGCTGCGCAGCGGTGGCGCACAGGTCAACGCTTTGCGCGCACGCGCAGCGACTGCGTGATCAGGCTGGGGATCGAGTCACGTGCACCGTGGGCGCGCATTCCAGCGATGTGGCGCATATGTGTGCATGCAGCGCAGGCACGGGCATGCGCTGACCTTGCCGCGCGCGCGGTACGCGGCGCGAGAACAGCGGCACGAGGGATGCTTCGCGTGGTAGACGCACGGATGGCGGCACGTCAGTGAGGCCTCCCAGCGCTGTACGTCGCAGACGGGTCAGGCGGCCTACCCTGCGTTAAGCCGCGCCACGAAGTGGCGCCGGCCTGGATCGATTGTTAGGCAGCAGCCCTTGATCTGCAGTAGGAACGGTTGCCAACCTTCTTGTGTTCAAGCACGCCTTGATCTTCGAGCACCCTGGCGAGGATGGCGAACAGCCAGCCCTTCGGGCCGTACTGCCGTCCTTGCTGCGGCGTGGCGACAAAGTTGAGCTCCAGGGCGTCTTTGACGTGAACCGTGGGAACCCATCGTTCGACGTAGTCCGCCTCACAGCTGCGCACAAAGGCGATGAGCTCATCGGCAGCCGCTTGGATGTGCGCGTGAATTTTCTTCTTATGAGCCACGATAGCCTCGTTCTCCGTGCTGCCTAACACCTGAGTTAATCTACATAGCGAGACGGCATCGTCTTGGACGAATTGTTAGGGTGCACCATTGGGATACCACGCTTCCAAGCCGGTGACTGCCCAGCCGTCTCGGCCGCCAGGACCGCAGCTAGCCACCGAATAGTTGTCATAGTTAACGCTCATTTTACAGTTGAACGCTGGCTCGTTCGCGTAGCGGATCTGCAACAGATGGACTTCGTCTGGCCCGCATGCCACCGGCGTAGCCACACCGCGCACGCTCTTGCCGCCGACAACTCTGACCAACTGGTAGTGGCTTCCAACCCGCTGTACGCGCAGGGTGCCGGAGTAGAGCTTTCCGGTGCGACGCTGCTGGCCGATCACGTGGTAGTCCTCATCAACCTGAAATTTGGCAAGCTCCGGCTGAACCGGGGTGCAGAACCCGCGGACAGCCGGCGGCGGCATAGGTGGCGTACCAGTCGCCATCTGCATCAAGAGCGAAAGAATCATGTGTGTGCCCTAACGCCAGAATTGGCCAGCGCCGCGAAGCGGCTTCGACTTGGGAGTGCTATTAGGCGGCACAGCCTCTGGACCAGGACCGCCGCCTGGAGGATAGCTGCGCTCCATGATTTCCCGGTAGCCCAGACCGTGCAACGCCTTTCGACACGGTGCGAGATCTACCTGCCCGCCAAGCTGCTGCTCCACGAAGGAATCGGCATGCGCCTGACGCCTGCCCAAGCACTGCCTTGATTCGAGATAGACGATCTCCGCGAGGCTGAGCCGCAGCCGCTGTTGCGGAGAAAGAGACGCGACGAGCTCGGCATGCGAGCGCTCGAAGCGATCCGGTGAACTCCCATCGATTCTGACCACCGGCGCAGCATTCGCCGAAAGCGCGGCGAGCGCGACCCAAGTCGAACACAATGCGCGTGCAATGTTCATATGCCGCCTAGCACCTGAGTTAACCGCACCACGACGCGGGTTCGGCTTGAATGAATGGCTAGCCTCGAACCGACGCAAACACGGCTGCTATGCCAACGCATGGAGCATGCTCCACAGCACCGCCACCGAGCGCTGAGCATGCCACGGATCGCGATCGCGCGGACTATCCCGCTCGGTTCTCGTACACGCCATCAGGGCATCCCCAGCGCCGGAATCGCCAAGCGCGCGATGTCTAAGCCATCGTCGCGCTGACCTGCACCGCGGCATCGCATCGGTCTTCGACCCGCCGCGGTTTGTCACGACGCTCAGGATGCGTCCGGCTCGCCAAACGCACGCCGACAGGCCTTGTGGTCGAACTGCAGGGCGGCACGCATGCGCTGCTCGGTGAGGGGGCGCACGACCCAACTCACCTCCAGTTCGCCACCACGCGACATCACTGTGGGAATCGCCAGGAACCAGCTTGCGCCGGGGCCGCGGCACTACCAGAACGCATCGCCTTGATTGACGACTGGGCTATCCGGCAAGAGCGACAACTGCTGCGTCGCGCGGATGAACTGTTGCGCCTTCTTCACCACCTGCAGATCCGCACCGCACAAGGCGACGTCGTCGCTGGTGAAGGACAGCTGACGAAACGACGCCATCAGCAGGGCGTCCATGCGGCGCTTGTTGTACCGATGGAGGCATACAGCCAGCAGCGCCGCGATCGCGGCGAACAGATAGAAGACCGCGTTCGCCATCACTCGCCCTCAGTCACCCGACTATCAGGACCGCTGCGCAGCGAAACATGCATCCGCTGGTCGCGCCGGCCATTGTCCGCACGCGACAAGGGACGCGAACGCACTCGCTGTGGGAAGAGACGCACCACGGCATATCGGCAAATGGTGGTCACGGCACCTACGCCAACGCCGCACTGATCTGCGCCGCGGCATCGCACACCGCGCGCATCGCCGCCTGTGCGTCGATCGGTTGCGGGCGGCGTTCGATGAAGGGCACGGTCAGGGTGTAGCGGGCGACGCCGTGCTGCAGGATCGGCGCGGTGAGATCGATCACGCCGACCACCGCCTCGCTGGGATGGATGCTGTAGCCCAGCGCGTGCACCTCCTGCGCCGCGGCCAGGAACGCGGCGCGGTCGTAGGCCACCTCGCTGGCATCCAGACGCTGCAGCAACTGCGCCTGCGCGTCGGCCGGCTGGAACGCGAACAGCACCAGGCCGGAGGTGGAATGCGCGAACGGGCGGCGGTGGCCGGGACGCACCACCAGACCGAGGTCGCTGGGCACGTCCATCTGCGCGATGACCACGATCTGGTCGTCCGACGGCGCCACCAGGTGGCAGGGCTGGCGAATCGCGTCGGCCAGCGCGCGCATCACCGGCAGCGCCACCTCGGTGACGTTCTGCACCCGCGGCTGCTGCATGCCAAGCATGAACAGGCGATTGGTCAGCGTGTAGCCGCCCTCGCCCGCGGTGCGGGTCAGGTAGCCGCGCTCTTCCAGCACCTGCAGCATGCGGAAGATCTCGCCGCGCGAGCGGCCGATGCCCTGCGAGATCTCGCCCATGCTCATCGGCCGCCCGTCGCGCGCCAGCAGCTCCAGGATGTCCAGCCCCTTGTCCAGGGCGGGCGCGCGGTACTTGGGCAAGGGGGTGGTCATTCCGTCGAGGGCCCGGCAGCAGGTGAAGAGGACTAGGGTACAGGGACGCCGCGCCGGGCCGCACCATGGTGGCCTGCGCTGCAGGGATCGGCGCCGATCGCCTCATGCACATATGAACTCAAATTTTATATTTGCATGGCACTCGCCGGCGCAGTACGCTCCGCCGACAAACCGAACGCGACGCGGCACACCTTGGGAGGGGTAGGCGGCAATGCACTACAGCAGCGAATCCGCCACACCGGCGTCCGCCAGTCTCACCCGGACCGCGCTTGCGCCGTTGGTCCTGATCGTCAGCCTGTTCTTCCTCTGGGGCATGGCGAACAACCTCAACGACATCCTGATCAAGCAGTTCAAGAAGGCCTTCGAGCTGACTGACCTGCAGGCCGGGCTGGTGCAGAGCGCGTTCTACCTGGGCTACTTCGTGTTCGCGATCCCGGCGGCGATGTTCATGCGCCGCTACAGCTACAAGACCGCGGTGGTGCTGGGCCTGCTGCTGTACGCGGTCGGCGCGTTCCTGTTCTACCCCGCCGCGCAGGTGCACACCTACTGGCTGTTCCTGCTGGCGCTGTTCGTCATCGCCAGCGGCCTGGCCTTTCTGGAAACCACCGCCAACCCGCTGGTCACCGTGCTCGGCCCGGCCGAGGGCGCAGCGCGGCGGCTGAACCTGGCGCAGGCGTTCAATCCGCTGGGCTCGATCACCGGCATCCTTGTCGGCCAGCACTTCATCCTCTCCGGCGTAGAGCACACGCCGCAGGAGCTGGCGGCGATGGCGCCGGCCGCGCGCGAGGCCTTCTTCGCCACCGAGTCGCTGGCGGTGCAGACGCCGTACCTGATCATCGGTGCGGTGGTGCTGCTGTGGGCGCTGCTGATCGGGCTGACCCGCTTCCCCGCCACCCGCACCGGTGGCGAGGGCGCGCGCGCAGGCGGCTTCGGCCAGTTGCGGCGCAATGGCCGCTTCGTGTTCGCGGTGATCGCGCAGTTCTTCTACGTCGGCGCGCAGGTCGGCATCTGGAGCTACCTGATCCGCTACCTGCAGGACGGCGTGCCCGGCACCCCGGAGAAGACCGCCGCCGATTTCCTCACCCTGTCGCTGGTGCTGTTCATGGCCGGCCGCTTCATCGGCACCGCGCTGCTGCGCTTCCTGGCGCCGGCACGGCTGCTGGGCGTGTTCGCCCTGCTCAACCTGCTGCTGTGCGCGGTGGCGGTGGCGCTGCCGGGCTGGATCGGCCTGTATGCGCTGGTCGCCAGCAGCCTGTTCATGTCGGTGATGTTCCCGACCATCTTCGCCCTGGGCCTGGACGGACTGGACGACGACGCGCGCAAGCTGGGCGCGTCGCTGATCGTCATGGCGATCATCGGCGGTGCCGCGTTGACCGCGGTGATGGGCGCGGTGTCCGACCACGCCGGCATCCACTGGGCGCTGGCGGTGCCCGCGATCGGCTTCGCGGTGATCCTCGGCTTCGCGCTGCATGCGGCGCGAAACCGCGTGGCGCCCCTTCCCTCTGCCCGCGGAGCCTGAACCATGCCGCGCCATTGCTACCTGCTGGACCTGCACGACGACCCGGCGCTGATCGCCGAATACGAACGCTGGCACCGTCCCGACACCGTGTGGCCGGAGATCGTCGCCTCGCTGCGCGCCGCCGGCATCCGCGAGCTGGACATCCACCGCTGCGGCGACCGCCTGGTGATGCTGATGGAGGTGGACGAGGACTATTCGCCCGCCGCCAAGGCCGCTGCCGACGCCGCCGATCCGCGCGTGCAGGCGTGGGAGGAGTTGATGTGGCGCTTCCAGAAACCCCTACCCGGTTCGGCGCCCGGCGAGAAATGGCGCGAAGCGCTGCAGATCTTTTCGTTGCAGGCGGCGCTGGCCGCGCAGGAGCGCAACGGCACGGGCTGAGGTATTGCGTGGGCGTATGCGTGTGTTGGAAGGCGGGTGCCGAGCGCGCGCGAGACCGGTTGGTTTACCGCTTCGCTCGTCGCGGCTGAAGCCGCTTCTACGGTTGCAGAGAATGCGGCAGGTGCGGTTGCAGAGGTCGCGGCAGGCGCGGCGGATGCTGTGCGACGTTGTGGGAGGGACTTCAGTCCCGACCGCTGCCGAAGCTGGTGCGTGCACAGGTTCGTGCGTCGCGACTGAAGTCGCTCCCACAGCGAGCGATCCAGCACCGCTGCCGCCGCCGTCGCAGGAGCGGCTTCAGCCGCGACAGATGCACTGGCAACCACCGCAACCGGCGCGCTTCCTTCGGCGGAAGCGCACCAAGGTCGCTGGCGTCAGCCGCCCTGCGCGGCCAGATCCGCGCTCCAGAACGGGCCGTCTGGATACAGGAACTGGGTGACCGAGGCGGCATGCATCTCGGCCGAGAAGCCCGGCGTGGTCGGCGCCAGATAGCGGCCGTGGACGATCCGCACCGGATCGACGAAGTGCTGGTGCAGGTGGTCGACGAACTCGATCGCGCGGTCTTCCATCTTGCCGGTGATGGCGACGAAATCGGCCATCGCCAGGTGTTGCACCAGTTCGCACAGGCCCACGCCGCCGGCATGCGGGAACACGCGCACGCCGAACTTGGCCGCCAGCAGCAGGATTGCCAGGTTCTCGTTGACGCCGCCCACGCGCGCTGCGTCGATCTGGATCAGGTCCACCGCGCCGGCCTGCAGCAACTGCTTGAACACCACCCGGTTCTGGGTGTGCTCGCCGGTGGACACCGGCACCGGAGCGATGCCGCGGCGGATCGCGGCGTGGCCGAGCACGTCGTCGGGGCTGGTCGGCTCCTCGATCCAGGCGATGTCGAATTCGGCGAGCTGGCGCATCCAGGCGATCGCCGGGCCCACGTCCCAGCGCTGGTTGGCGTCCACCGCCATGGCGACGTCCGGGCCGATCGCGGCGCGCGCCAGGCGGCAGCGGCGGATGTCGTCCTCCACGTTGGCGCCGACCTTGAGCTTGATGGTGCGGAAGCCATCGGCCACCGCTTCCTTGGCCAGGCGCACCAGCTTCTCGTCGGAATAGCCGAGCCAGCCGGGCGAGGTGGTGTAGGCCGGATAGCCCTGTTCGAGCAGGGTCTGGATACGCTCGTCGCGCAGCGGTTCGGCATCGCGCAACATGGCCAGCGCCTCGTCCGGGGTCAGCGCGTCGCTGAGGTAGCGGAAGTCGATCGCGGCCACCAGTTGCTCCGGCGACAACTCGGCGATGAAGCGCCACAGCGGCTTGCCGGCGCGACGCGCGGCCATGTCCCAGGCGGCGTTGACCACGGCGCCGATGGCCATGTGCATCACGCCTTTCTCCGGGCCCAGCCAGCGCAGCTGCGAGTCGTCGGTGAGGCTGCGCGCGAACCCGCCCAGGTCGCCGATCACCGTCTCCACGTCGCGGCCGACCACGTGATGCGCCAGCGCCGCCACCGCCGCGCTCTGCACGTCGTTGCCGCGACCGATGGTGAAGGCCAGGCCGTAGCCGGCGAGGCCGTCGTCGGCATCGGTACGCAGGCGCAGATAGGCGGCCGAATAATCCGGATCCGGATTCATCGCATCGGAACCGTCCAGTTCGCGCGAGGTGGGGAAACGGACGTCGAAGGTCTCGAGCGCGACGATTTTGCTCATGGGGATCCTGGTCGGTGAGGCGGTGGGAAAGTCAAAAAAGCGGTGAAGTAGCCCCTCTCCTCCCGGGAGAGGGGTTGGGGTGAGGGTGCGTCAGTGCATGGCTGTCGCCGCCCTCGTGAAACAAGAACGAAGTAGCAGCACGCGGATGTGGCGCTCGCGCGGAAGCGAAAGCCACGTGCAATGCGAGGTGGCTTCGCCCCGTACCCTCACCCCAACCCCTCTCCCGAGGGGAGAGGGGCTTTGCATCTCGCGGCGTTACTTATTGCGCGTCGCGCGGATGCGCGACCACGGCCTGGCGTTGCTCGCCCAGGCCTTCGATGCCCAGCCGCATCACGTCGCCCGGCTTCAGGTACACCTGCGGCTTCTGCCCAAGGCCCACGCCCGGCGGCGTGCCGGTGCTGATCACGTCGCCCGGCAACAGCGTCATGTAGCGGCTGATGTGGCTGACCAGCTCGGCCACGCCGAACACCATCGTGCGGGTGCTGCCGTTCTGGTAGCGATGGCCGTTGACCTCCAGCCACATCGACAGGTTCTGCGGGTCCGCCACCTCGTCGGCGGTGACCAGCCAAGGGCCGATCGGGCCGAAGCCGTCGCAGCTCTTGCCCTTCACCCATTGCCCGCCGTGCTCGAGCTGGAACGCGCGCTCGGACAGGTCGTTGATCACCGCATAGCCGGCGACATGCGACAGCGCCTCGTCCACCGACACATCGCGCGCGGTATCGCCGATCACCACGCCCAGCTCCACTTCCCAGTCGGTCTTGAGCGAACCGCGCGGAATGGTCACGGTGTCGTTGGGGCCGCTGATCGCGCTGGTGGCCTTCATGAACAGCACCGGCATCTCCGGCACCGCCATGCCCGACTCGGCGGCATGGTCGGCGTAGTTCAGCCCGACGCAGATGAACTTGCCGACGCGGCCGACGGCGGCGCCGTAGCGCACCTCGCCGTCCACCTGCGGCAGCGTGGTCGGATCGAGCGCGCGCAGCCGGGCCAGGCCGGCGGCGGTGAGATGCTCGCCGGCGACGTCGTCGATCACCGCCGAAAGATCGCGCAAGTGGCCGTCGGCATCGAGCAGGGCCGGGCGTTCGTGGCCGGGTTCGCCGTAACGCAGCAGTTTCATGGGAAGTCCTCTGTCAGGAAGGGGAAGGCGCGGTCAGTTCGACCAGCCGCCGTCGATGATGTGGGTCTGGCCGGTGGTGAACGAGGAGTCGTCCGAGGCCAGGTACACCACCAGCTGCGCGATCTCGCGCGGGTCGCCCAGGCGGCCCATCGGCTGGCGGTCGGTGAAGCTCTTCCACACCGCCTGCTCGTCGCCACCCAGCGCCTTGACCCGCTCGCCCAGCGACGGCGTCTTGATCGTGCCGGGGCAGATCGCGTTGCAGCGGATGCCCTTGGCCACGTAGTCGGCGGCGATGGCCTTGCTCAGGCCGATCACTGCCGCCTTGGTCACGCCGTAGGCGAAGCGGTTGGGCACGCCCTTGATGCTGGACGCCACCGAGGACATGTTGACGATGCTGCCGCGGCCCTGCGCGAGCATGCCCGGCAGCACCGCCTGGCACAGGTAGTACATCGCATCGACGTTGATCGCGAACGAGCGCTTCCAGGCCGGCGTGTCGCAGTCGAGGATGCTGCCCTGGTGCACGTAGCCGGCGCAGTTGAACAGCACGTCGAAGGTCGGCTGCGCCGCCACCAGCGCCTGAATCGCGGCGGCATCGGTGACGTCCAGGGTCTGCGTGACGATGCCATCGGCCTCGGCGGCCAGCGCCTGCAGCGCGGCGGCGTCGATGTCGGTGGCCAGCACCTGCGCGCCTTCGCGGGCGCAGGCCAGTGCGCTCTCGCGGCCGATGCCGGCGCCGGCGGCGGTGATCAGGCAGCGCTTGCCTTGCAGACGGCCGCTCATGCGCGGCTCCCGGAAACGAACGCGAACGTGGTCATGGGGCGGGACTCCAGGTGGGGGAGGAAGCAATCGGATCGGACAGGCGATAGACGCGCCGCGCAGTGCCGGCGAACACCGCCTCGGCGTCATCGACGGCGTGCTGCGCGACCCAGGCCTGCGCCAGCGCCATCCACGCGGCGTAGTCGGCACGCTGGGTCAGCACCGGCCAGTCGCTGCCCCACAGCAGCCGCTGCGCGCCGAAGCAGGCGAACAGGTGCGCCACGTGGGGGGCAAGCGCAGGATCGTCGATGGCGGCGCCGGCCGGCAGTTCGGTGAGCAGGCCGGACAGCTTGCACACCACGTTGGGGTGCTGCGCCAGTTGCGCCACGCCGTCGGCCCAGGCCTGGAAACCGGCACCGCCGATGGACGGCTTGGCGGCGTGGTCCAGCACCACGCGCAAGTGAGGGTGGCGCTGCAGCCGTGCCAGCAGCGCCGGCAGGTGCAGCGGACGCACCAGTGCGTCGAACGCCAGGTCGTGCTGCAGCAGCGCGTCGAACGCCGCATCCAGCTGCGGCCGCGCCAGCCACTGCGGATCGGCCAGGTCCTGCACCATCGGTCGCAGCCCCTTGAGCAGGCCGGCGCTTTCGGCGCACAGCGCGGCGATGCGCGCGGCAACGTCGGCGGCCTCGAAATCGACCCAGCCGACCACGCCGACGATGCGCGGCTCGGTCCGCGCCAACTGCAGCAGATAGCGGGTTTCCGCCTCGCTCTGCGCTGCCTGCACCGCCACCAGCGCGGTCACGCCCTGCGCGTCGAGCGTTGCAGTCAGGTCCTCGGGCAGGTAATCGCGGTACAGCACGCCCAGCTCCGGGGTCAGCCAGGCATAATCGCCACGCGCCAGGCGCCAGAAATGCACATGGGCGTCGATGACCTTCACGGCGTCGGCACCGGCGCGCGCAGCAGGTCGTCGTCGCGCAGTTGTTGCCACAGCGCCGCGGGAATCGCCGCGCGCAGGCGCGTGGCGGCGCTGGCCACTTCCACCGGCGTGCGCATGCCGGCGACCACCGCACTCACCGCCGGATGGGCGAGCGGGAACTGCAGCGCCGCCGCGCCCACGTCCACGCCGTGCGCGGCGCAGGCCGCGAACAGGCGCTGCGCGTGCTGCAGCGTGGCCGGATCCACCGGTGCGTAGTTGTAGGTGTCGCCCGGCCCGCGCGCATCGCTCAGCAGGCCGGAACTGTACGGCCCGGCCACCAGGATGCCGATCTGCCGCTGCAGCGCCTGTGCCATGATCCGCTGCGCGGCGTGCTGTTCGAGCAGCGTGTAGCGGCCGGCCAGCATCACGCAGTCGAGCGGGAACAGCGGCATCAGTTCCACCGCCACGTCTTCCTCGTTGACGCCGATGCCGATCGCCCGGCACGCGCCCTGCGCCTTCAGCGCGGCCATCGTCGGCAGAGCCTCGTCCAGCGCCTGTCGCAGCATCGCCGGATGGCGCTCGCCGTGGGTCAGGCGGCCGATGTCGTGCAGCAGCAGCACGTCGATGTGATCGGTGCCGAGCCGCTGCAGGCTGCTGTCGAACGCACGCAGCACGCCGTCGCGGCTGTAGTCGAATTCGGCGCGGCGCCCGGCCACGGCGAAGCCCTCGCGTCCCGGCGCGGCCGCAGCATCGTCGTAGACGCAGCGCCCGACCTTGGTCGAGAGCGTGTAGCTGGCGCGCGGCAGCCCGCGCAGGCCCTGCCCCAGGCGTTGCTCGCTCAACCCGTAGCCGTAGTACGGCGCGGTGTCGAAATGGCGGATGCCGGCGGCATAGGCATCGGCCACCGCGGCCAGCGCCACCGCATCGTCCACCTCGGCGTACAGATTGCCGATCGGCGCGGCGCCGAAGCCCAGGGTGGACAGCTGCACGCCACTGCGGCCCAGCGCGCGCGGCGCCAGGGCGGCGTCGGCGGCGACAGCGCTCAGCGCCATGCGTGCACGCCCAGCATGACGGCCACAGCGGATCGCCCACGGACGCGCGAGGGACGGGAATTGCTGGGGTCACGCATGGCACGCCTCTGCCCGGGATCGGGCGCGATGAAGGAAGGCCGCAGCATGCACGCCCGGGACGGCGATGGCACGGCGACTTGTTCGCATATGAATATAGCAATCACAAGTGAACAATCAACCTGCAGCGCAGCAATTCCGCTCGGCGTCCGGCCGAGCCAGCCGGCGCATGGCGTGGCCGACGTTCGCCCGATGGCACTCGGTGCGCCGCTGGATTCCCCACCGTCGGTGGCAGCGCATGCCACCGGGCACCCCGAGGACAGTGGGATGGCGCGAGGACGTGATCGACAGGTCCCTTCGCGCCGTGCGCGCCTGGCTGCCTCGCTCGGGTCGGTGGACTCAGCGCGCAGCGAAGGCCAGGCGGGTCGCCTTGCGGTCGAACTGCAGCGCCACGCGCATGCGCCCCTCGGTCATCGGCCGCACGATCCAATGCACCTGCGCCTCGCCGAAGCCCGACGTCACCACCGGAATGGCCAGGAACCAGCTCGGTCCCGGCCCGACGCAGTACCAGAACGCATCGGCGGTCTGCAGCGCGGCACCCGGTGCGATCGAATACACATGGCTGTAGCTGCCCTCGATGGTCTGCTTGGATCGCTTGACCACAGTGAGGTCGCTGCCACGCAACGGCCCGTGCTCGCCCGGAAATGCCTGCTCGCGGAACGAAGCCTCCAGCAGGTCCGTCACCTGGTTGCGCCCCATGCGATACAGCGCGCCGATCGACAGGGCGGCGCTGCCGAGGAAGACGACCGTGATCACGCCCGCGACCACATAGGGCAGCCACGTCATGCGTCGCCGCCCACGGCCGCGCAGGCGCCGCGCGCGCCTGTCTGCGCCAGACGCGACTGCGTGCAGGCACCGGTACCCAGCACCAGCGCCCGCAGCGCGTCCGGCCGCTGCAGCAACGGCAGCGGCGTGTGCGGCTGCAAGGCCGCCGGCAAGGTGTAGCCCCAGGCCACGCCGGCGAAGGCGATGCCGGCCTGGCGCGCGGCCTCGGCATCGCGGATCTCGTCGCCCACGCACAGCGCCCGCGCGGCGGGAACGCCGCAGGCACGCAGGCTGGCGCGCAACTTGCGGCGCTTGCCCAGCACCGCCGCGCCGCAGCGCACGTAGCGAAACTGCGCGAGCAGCGCGGGGCCGAGCACCCGCTCGACGTTGGCGTGGCTGTTGGACGTGACCAGGGCCAGGTGCACGCCGGCCTGCGCCAGCTGCGCGAGCAACTCGGCGACGCCGTCGAACAGCGCGATGCGCTCGATCTGCGCACTCATCAGCGCGCGCATGCGTTGCGCCACCGCCGGCACCCGCCACCAGCGCAGGCCGCTGCGCGCCATCAGCTCGCGCGCGCTCAGGCTGCGGATCTCGTCCAGCCGCGCCACGTCGAAACGGCGGAAGCCGAATTCGTCGGCGACGCCGTTGATGGTCGCCAGGAACCAGGGAAACGAATCGGCCAGGGTGCCGTCGAAATCGAAGATGACCAGATCGTAGCGGTGCATGCGGCGCCAGCATGCCGGAGCGTCGGAGTCCGCGCCAGCGGCGGGCGTGCCAATCGCGATGGCAAGGCGCATGCATCGGCCCGTCTTTCATCCGTCCTTGGCATGCGCTTCACCCGCACGCGCTGCCATGGCGCGCACGCTGGAACGCCATCGCACGGAGAGGCTCATGCACATGCAATCCCCCAATCCCGGCCAGGACCCGCAGCAGCCACCGAACGAGGTGCCGGGCCAGGTGCCGAATCCGGGCGTGGATCCGACCCCGGACCGCCCGATCGATCCGATCCCCGACCAGCCGACCGATCCGACCATCCCGCCGATCCAGGACCCGGTCGGCGACGTCGACGCCCCGGTGCCGGGTCCGCGCGGGCCGACGCAGTACGTCTGAATCCTTCGCCGTTGCCAGGAGTGCGCGCCGGCTCGGCCGCAGCGGCGCTTGAACGACGGCGAACGGCGTTTCGCGAGAGCGCCCGGCGCGGCGGAAGCCGCTCGCACAGGGAAGGGGCAGGACACCCTGTGGGAAAGGCACCCTTGTGGGAGGGACTTCAGTCCCGACGACGGAAGGTGTCCGTCGGCTTTCGGTTTCGCTTGTCGCGGCGGCATCACCGCTGACGCCTACCAGATTCGGTGCGGCGGCTGGCGACTGCCGCCTTCGGCAGTCGCAGCGACGAACAACGCCTCGGCCCACAGATGCAAAGGAGCAGACGCAGCCCCCGACTGCACTGCGCGACCACCTCAGCGAATCCGGAACCCCATCGTCGCCTCCACTGCCTGCTGCCAGCCGGCGTACAGCGCTTCGCGGCGTTCGGCCGGCATGTCCGGCTCGAAACGGCGGTCGACTGCCCATTGCTGGGCGATCTCGTCGCGATTCTTCCAGAAGCCAGTCGCCAGGCCGGCCAGGTAGGCCGCACCCAGCGCAGTGGTCTCGGCCACCTCCGGGCGCAGCACCGGCACGTCCAGGATGTCGCTCTGGAACTGCGCCATGAAGTCGTTGGCGATGGCGCCGCCGTCGGCGCGCAGTTCCTTCAGTTCGATGCCCGAATCGACCTGCATCGCGGTCAGCACGTCGCGCGTCTGGTAGGCCATCGATTCGATGGCGGCGCGGATGAAATGTTCCTTGGTGGTGCCGCGGGTCAGGCCGAACACCGCGCCGCGTATGTCGCTGCGCCAGTAGGGCGCGCCCAGGCCGACGAAGGCCGGCACGAAGTACACGCCGTCGTTGTCGCCGGCGCGCTCGGCGTAGGCCTGCGAGTCGCTGGCCTTGCCGAGCATGCGCAGGCCGTCGCGCAGCCACTGCACCACCGAACCGGCGACGAAGATCGCGCCTTCCAGCGCGTACTCGACCTTGCCGTCCACGCCCCAGGCGATGGTGGTGAGCAGGCCGTTCTTCGACGCCACCGCCTTCTCGCCGGTGTTCATCAGCATGAAACAGCCGGTGCCATAGGTGTTCTTGGCCATGCCCGGCTCGAAGCAGGCCTGGCCGAACAGTGCGGCCTGCTGGTCGCCGGCGATGCCCGCGATCGGCACCGCATGCCCGTAAAAATACTGGCCCTGGGTGTTGCCGTAGATCTCGCTGGACGAGCGCACCTCCGGCAGCATCGAGGTGGGGATGTCGAGCAGTTGCAGCAGTTCCTCGTCCCAGCGCAACTCATGGATGTTGTACAGCAGCGTGCGCGAGGCGTTGGTGTAGTCGGTGACGTGGACCTTGCCGCCGGTGAGGTTCCAGATCAGCCAGCTGTCGATGGTGCCGAAGGCCAGCTCGCCGCGCTGCGCGCGTTCGCGTGCACCTTCGACGTGATCGAGGATCCACTTGACCTTGGTGCCGGAGAAGTACGCATCGATCAGCAGGCCGGTCTTGGCCCGCACCATGTCCTCGTGGCCGTCGGCCTTGAGCTGGTCGCAGATGTCCTTGGTCTGCCGCGACTGCCAGACGATGGCGTTGTAGATCGGCTGGCCGGTGGCCCGGTCCCACACCACCGCGGTCTCGCGCTGGTTGGTGATGCCGATGCCGGCGATCGCGCTGGCATCCACCTGATGGTTGTTGAGCAGTTCGGTGATCGTGGTGTAGACGCTGGTCATGATCTCGCGCGGGTTGTGCTCGACCCAGCCCGGCTGCGGGAAGATCTGCGAGAACTCGCGCTGCGCCATGCCGACGATGCGGCCCTGGCGGTCGAACAGGATCGCGCGCGAACTGGTGGTGCCCTGGTCGATGGCCAGGATGAACTGCTTTTCCATCGGAGACTCCTGCAGGATGCACGCCGCGCGCACGGGCGCGGCGCCAACGGGGAATGGGGACGCGCGCGCAGCGCGCGGAAACGAACGCGCTGCCGGTGCGCTAGCCGCGGCGCGCGGCGGCCTGTTCTTCTTCCAGCGCTTTCACCCGCGCCGGCAGGAACGGATAGATCAGCCACTGGTAGGCGGCACCGCCGATCACGCCGCCGATCAGCGGGCCGACGATCGGGATCCACCAGTAGTTGTCGGCCGACGGCAGCGCCGAGGAGCCCCAGCCGGCGACGTAGGCGAACAGGCGCGGGCCGAAGTCGCGGGCCGGATTGATCGCCCAGGCTTCCAGATAGCCCATCGAGGCGCCGATGGTCGCCACCAGCAGGCCGATGATCAGCGCACCGGAGTTGGCGGTGGGCGCGGCCTCGTTGTAGCGCTCGGTGATGGCGAAGATGCCGAAGATCAGGAACGCGGTCAGGATCACCTGGTCGCGCAGCGCGTGCATCGGCGTGATCGCCAGGCCGGGCGCGGTGAAGAATACCCCGGCCGCGCCGCCGCCGGCGCGGGTGAGATGCTGGGCCTGGTTGTAGTGGTCGATCACTGGCGCGAACAGCAGGTAGACGATCCACGCGCCGAGAAACGCACCGATCACCTGGGCCACCCAGTACGGCAGCACCTTGGGCCAGGGAAACCCGCGGTACAGCGCCAGCGCCAGGGTCACCGCCGGATTGGCGTGAGTGCCGGACACCGAGCCGGTGACGTAGATGGCGATGGTCACCGCCAGGCCCCAGGCGATGCACACGCCCCAGTAGGCGTGCTGGTACGGGCTGGGGTCGTAGAGCACGTACATGCACGCCACCGAGCAGCCGAAGGCGATGATGATCAGCATCGCGATCGCCTCGGAAATCAGTTCGCCCATCAGTTGCCGGCTCATGCCCATGCCTCCCGGCCTGCTGTCGTTGCCGCTGTCGATCCACCCATGCCTGCCACCCTCCACGGTTGCGTCCAGGTTCGTGCGCCACGGCGGGGGCCGGGCGCAGCGCGATTGTGCACGTGCCGCCGCGGCCCGAACCGGGCCGGCGGCAGCGTTTTGGTCACGCCGGTGCCGCGGCCAGCGTGGCCGGCGCCT
>NZ_AQOI01000798.1:0-4979 GCF_000364665.1 Xanthomonas sp. SHU 199 | reverse complement strand
AGCAGCGCCAGCGGCGCGTCGGCGCCGAGCTCGGCGCGCAGCTCGCGCACCGTGTCGATGCTGTAGGACGCCACGCCCGGCCGGGCCTGCGCGCGCCGCACTTCGTGCAGGTCCAGCACCAGCCCCGGCGTGTCGGCGATGGCCAGCGCCAGCATCGCGCAGCGCTGCTGCGCATCGGCGCCGGGGGCCGGCCGATGCGGTGGATCGGCCGCCGGCATCAGCCGCACCGGCACCCCGAACGCCTCCCGCGCCGCCCGCGCGATCGCCAGGTGGCCGTTGTGGATGGGATCGAAGGTGCCGCCGTAGATCAGATGCAGTGGTGGGGAATGGGGAATGGGGAATGGGGAAGAAGCAACAGCCGCAGGCTGCGAGGTCTCCGGCGAGACCACAGCGCCGCCGTTCCCATTCCCCATTCCCGATTCCCGGCTCCCGGCCGTCATACCACCAACAACCGCACCGCCCGCGCCTCGGCGATCGCCAGCAGCAGGCGTTCCAGGGCGATCCAGGCGTCGCCGTCGGCGCGGCCCTTGGCGATGCGGTCGATGCGGCCCGCCTCGGCGGCGAAGCGTTCCCAGCGGCGCGGTTCGGCGTGGCGCTGCAGGGCGCGCTTGAACGGCGCCTGCCGCGATTCCCAGATGCCCTGCCCCTTCATTTCCGCCGCCAGGTTGCCGCCGGCGGCCTGCACCTTGGCCAGGGCGGCGGTGCGCAGCAGCTCCTTGATCAGGATCGGCAGCAGCGCGGCCACCGCCTCGCCCTCGGCGCGCAGGCCGGCGAGCATGCGCCGCACCGCCGGCGCCTGCCCGCCGAGCGTGGCCTCGGCCAGGCGGAACACGTCGTAGCGGGCGGTATCGGCGACCAGCGACTCCATCGCCGCCACGTCCAGCCCCTGGCCGTCGGCCAGCAGGGCCAGCTTGTCGATCTCCTGCGCCGCCGCCAGCAGGTTGCCTTCCACCCGTTCGGCCAGGCGCTGCACCGCGCCGGCGTCGGCGCGCAGGCCCTTGCTGCGCAGGCGCCGCTCGATCCAGTCGCCCAGTTCGTGCGGCTTGATCGCCCAGGCCACGGCGATGGTGCCGATGCGCGCGACGGCGTCCGCCCACTTGCCCTGGTGCGCCTTGCTCCACTCGTTGCAGGTGATCAGCAGCACCACGTCCGGCGGCGGATCGGCACAGAACGCGCTGATGACCTCGCCGCCCTCCTTGCCGGGCTTGCCGCTGGGCAGGCGCAGCTCGATCAGGCGTTGCGCGCTGAACAGGCTGGGCGCATTGAAGCTGGAATACAGCTGGCCCCAGTCGAAATCGCGACCATCGGCATCGAACACCTCGCGCTCGCCGATGCCGGCAGCGCGCGCGCGGGCGCGCACCGCATCGGCGGCTTCCAGCACGCGCAGGGTTTCCGGACCGGCGATCAAATAGACCGGCTGCAGCGGCTGCGACGCCGGCTGGGTGGCGAGTTGTTCGGGGCGCAGTTCCATGACGACAGCCTACGCCGCTGCAGGCACATACGGCGAACGCCATGCGCCGGCAGCGAACGGCGTAGCCGCCGTGCGCGGCGGCGAAGGCAGCAGGGCCAAGCTCAAGGCTGCGGCGTGGTCGCCGGCTTGCCTGCGGCCGGGGTACCGTCGGCCGGCTTGCCTTCCACCGGCGTGCCGTCGGTCGACGGCGGCGCGGCGTTGACGTCCTTGCCGTCGCGCACCTGCGCGCGCACCACGCTGTCGATCCGGCGCAGCATCGAGGCCGACATCTCGCGGCGCAGTTCGTCGGCCAGGATCTCGCGCTCGGTGGAGGTACCGGTGGCGTCGGTCGGCGGGGAGACGTAGTCGCGCGACAGCTCGATCACCTGCTGCGGCACCAGCACGCTGCCGTCGGCGCGGCGGAACAGGAAGATCGCCGCGTAGCGCAGGCTGTATTCCTGGGCGCGGCCTTCGGCGTCGAGCGCGATCGGCAGATCGCCCCAGCGCTCGGACAGCACCTCCAGGCGGGCCACACCGGTGTTGACGTCCTTGGGCGCGATCTGCGCGCCGGCCGCGCGCAGGCCGCGCTCGAGCAGCTTGGCCAGCTCGCTGTACGGCGCCGAGGACACCACCTTCACCGACGGCGTGTCGGCCGGCAGGGTCAGCTTGTTGCGCAGGTGGAAACCGCAGGCGGTCAGGGACACCGCGAAGACGAGAGCGAGCAGGAGTCGGGTCATGGACACAGTCTGGAGGAGCCGGCTGGGCGCGGCAACAGGCGGCTAGCCTGCCGTACGCCGCGTGAACGCGGGTTGAGACCTGCCGCGCCGCACGGCCGCGACGCGGCCGCAGCGGCGCGCCGGCTCACGCCGCCACCAGGTTCACGATCTTGCCGGGGACGATGATGATCTTGCGGATGCTCAGCCCTTCCAGGAACTTGGCCGCATTCGGCTCGGCCTGGGCCAGCGCCTCGATCTGCTCGCGCGGGGTGTCGGCGCCGACCTCGATGGTGCCGCGCAGCTTGCCGTTGACCTGCACCGCCAGGGTCACCGCGTCGCGTACCAGCGCGGCCGGGTCCGGCTGCGGGAACGGCACGTCCTCCAGCAGCGTCGCCGGATGGCCCAGCGCCTGCCACAGCGCGTGGCTGGCATGCGGGGTGATCGGGTTGAGCAGCAGCACCGCCGCTTCCAGCGCTTCCTGGCGCACCGCGCGGCCCTGATCGCCGGCGTCGTCGAACTTGGCCAGCGCGTTGGTCAGTTCCATCACCGCGGCGATGGCGGTGTTGAAGCTGTGGCGGCGGCCGTAGTCGTCAGCGACCTTGCCGATGGTCTCGTGGGTCTTGCGCCGCAGCGCCTTGTGCTCGGCGTTGAGCGCGGCCGGGTCCAGCGCCGGCGCGGCGCCGTCGGCGACGTGCTTGTGCACCTGCGCCCACAACCGGCGCAGGAACCGCGCCATGCCGTCCACGCCGGCCTCGTTCCACTCCAGCGACTGCTCCGGCGGCGCGGCGAACATCGAGAACAGGCGCACCGTGTCGGCGCCGTACTTGCCGACCATCGCCTGCGGATCCACGCCATTGTTCTTGGACTTGGACATCTTCTCGGTGCCGCCGATCAGCACCGGCTGGCCGTCGCCGCGGTGCACCGCGCCGATCACCCGCGCCTTGTCGTCGCGCTGCACGTCCACGTCGGCCGGGTTGATCCAGTCCCTGGAACCGTCCGGGTTCTGCCGATAGAAGGTCTCGGCGATCACCATGCCCTGGGTCAGCAGGTTGGTCGCCGGCTCGTCGCTGTCCACCAGGCGCGCGTCGCGCAGCAGCTTGTGGAAGAAGCGGAAGTACATCAGGTGCAGGATCGCGTGTTCGATGCCGCCGATGTACTGGTCCACCGGCAACCAGTAGTTGCCGCGCTTGTCGACCATGTCCTTGGCGCCGGGCGAGGTGTAGCGCGCGTAGTACCAGCTCGACTCCATGAAGGTGTCGAAGGTGTCGGTCTCGCGCTCGGCCGCCGCGCCGCACTGCGGGCAGGTGGTCTTGCGCCATTCCGGGTCGGTCTTCAGCGGCGAGCCGGTGCCGCTCAGAGCGACGTTCTCCGGCAGCAGCACCGGCAACTGGTCTTCCGGCACGGGCACCGCGCCGCAGCTCTGGCAATAGATCACCGGGATCGGGCAGCCCCAGTAGCGCTGGCGGCTGACGCCCCAGTCGCGCAGGCGGTAGTTGACCCGGCGCTGGCCCTGGCCCTTGCGCTCGAAGCGCTCGGCCAGCGCCTCGAACGCGCCCTGGAAGTCCAGCCCGTCGAACTCGGCGGAATTGACCAGTTCCAGTTCGCGGGTCTTGTCGCCGTACCAGTCCTGCCAGCGGCTCGGATCGTAGCTGCGCTCGTCGTCGTTCTTCGGCGCCTTCAGCGCGATCACCTGGCGGATCGGCAGGGCGTACTTGCTGGCGAATTCGAAATCGCGCTGGTCGTGGCCGGGCACCGCCATCACCGCGCCGGTGCCGTAGCCCATCAGCACGAAGTTGGCGACCCACACCGGCACCTGCTCGCCGCTGATCGGATGCACCGCGGTCAGGCCGGTGGCCATGCCGCGCTTTTCCTGGGTTTCCAGCTCGGCCTCGGAGACGCCACCCTGCTTCAGCTCGGCCAGCAGTGCGGCCAGCTCGGGATTGGACTTGGCCGCGTGCAGCGCCAGCGGATGCTCGCTGGCGATGGACACGAAGGTCACGCCCATCAGCGTGTCCGGGCGCGTGGTGAACACGCGCAGCGGGTCCAGCGCGCTGCCGTCGGCGTCGCGCACGTCGAACTGGATCTCCAGGCCCTCGGAGCGGCCGATCCAGTTGCGTTGCATGGTCTTGACCGATTCCGGCCAGCCCGGCAACTGGTCCAGGCCGTCCAGCAGCTCCTGCGCATAGTCGGTGATGCGCAGGAACCACTGCGGGATCTCGCGCTTTTCCACCAACGCGCCGGAGCGCCAGCCGCGGCCGTCGATGACCTGCTCGTTGGCCAGCACGGTCTGGTCGATCGGGTCCCAGTTCACCACCGCGTTGCGGCGGTAGGCCAGGCCCTTGCGCATCAGCCGGGTGAACATGCGCTGCTCGTGCACGTAGTACTCGGGCCGGCAGGTGGCGAACTCGCGCGACCAGTCGATGGCGTAGCCCAGCGACTTGAGCTGGCTGCGCATGTGGTCGATGTTGGCGTAGGTCCACTTCGCCGGCGCGGTCTTGTTCTTGATCGCCGCGTTCTCGGCCGGCAGGCCGAACGCGTCCCAGCCCATCGGCTGCAGCACGTTCTTGCCGATCATGCGCTGGTAGCGGCTGATCACGTCGCCGATGGTGTAGTTGCGCACGTGGCCCATGTGCAGCGCCCCGGACGGGTACGGCAGCATCGACAGGCAGTAGAACTTGGGCTTGTCGGAGGTCTCGTCGACCTCGAAGGCGCGGGTGGCGTCCCAGAACTGCTGGGCGGAGGATTCGACCTGCTGCGGGTCGTAGGCGGTGGGCTCGACGGCGGACATGGAAACGGGCAAGGGCCAGGCGGCA
>NZ_AQOI01000797.1:0-3485 GCF_000364665.1 Xanthomonas sp. SHU 199 | reverse complement strand
CGCCACCGCCTCCGCCAGGTCGGCCGCGGCATGCAGGCCGAAGCCGGCGGCGGCGGCCAGCGGCGCCAGCAGCGCGTGGATGCGCGGGCCGTTGGCGCCCAGGGTGACGATCTCCAGCGGTGCCCCGCCATCGCGCATGTGCGCGGCGAAGTCCTGCCAGTCCAGGCCGCGGTCGTGACCGCCCACCAGCAGCGCGATGCGCCGCCCGCGGAAGCACTCCAGCGCCGCGAGGCTGGCATGCGGGGTGGTGCTGATCGAGTCGTTCACATAGGTCACGCCGTCGCGCGTGCCCAGGGTCTGCAGCCGGTTCGGCAGCGGCCGGAAGCGATCGGCCGCCGGCGCCAGCGCCGCCGCATCCAGGCCCAGCGCCTCCACGGCGGCCAGCACCGCGCACAGGTTGCTGCGGTTGTGCCGGCCCGGCAGCGGCGCCTGCGCGCTGTCGTACACCGCGCTGTCGCCGCGGTAGACCACCTCGCCGCGCATGTGCCAGCCGTCCTCGCGGTTGAACCAGCGCACCTCGCTGTCGGGCAGCTGCAGGGCGGCCAGTTGCGGATCGGCGGCGTTGAGCAGTGCGATGCTCGGCCGCGCATGGGTGACCAGTTCGAGCTTGTCGGCGATGTAACGCGCCTGGCTGCCGTGCCAGTCCAGATGCTCGGGAAACAGGTTCAGCACCAGCGCCAGCTGCGGCCGCGCGCCGCTGCGGGCCACGTCGCCGGTCTGGTAGCTGGACAGTTCGACCGCCCAGTACTGCGGCGGCGGCATCGGCGCCAGCACCTCCAGCAGCGGCACGCCGATGTTGCCGACCAGGCCGGTGCGATGGCCGCCGGCGCGCAGCAGGTGCGCCAGCAGCGCGGTGGTGGTGCTCTTGCCCTTGGTGCCGGTGACGCAGACGCTGCCGGGCACCACGCCGTCGGCGCCGGCGTGTTCGGCGAACCACAGGGCGGTGCCGCCGATGAAGCGGGTGCCGCGCGCCGCGGCGGCCTGTGCCTCGGGCCGGTAAGGACTGATCCCGGGCGACTTGATCACCACATCGAACGCGGCCAGGCGCTCGGCGGTGGCCTCGGTCTCGACATGCAACGCAGGATCGTGCAGCGCGGCGATCTCCGCGGCCTCCTCAGCCGAACAGAACACCGTCAGCGGCAGCGCACGTCTCGCTTCCCCGTTCCCGATTCCCGCTTCCCAGCCACGCACGGCCGCATACGCCGCGCGGCCCTCGCGCCCCCAACCCCACAGCGCGACGCGCTGCGACTCAAGCTGCGAAATTCGCACGCACGCGTTCCCACAGATCGGCCGGGATGCGGTGCTGCGCGTCCAGTTCCAGCAGCGGCTCCACGCGCAGGTCGGCGGGGTCGAGCTGCGGCTGGATCTCGCGGATGAAACGCGCCACCAGCGCGTCCTCCTTCCATTCCGCACGCGCCGCCAGCGCCGCCATCGCCGCGCGCGACTCGCGGCCTTCGCCGACGCACTCGAACGGCTTGTGGTCCTGGAACTCCAGCAGCGCGTCGAAGCCGCCGGCCTGGCCGGCGTCGTCGAGCAGGTTGCGGCCGAAGATGCGCACCAGCCGCGTCTTCGGCATGAACGGCGCCAGCGCCAGGAACACGAAATGGCACTTCGGGCAGACCCCGCACCAGCGGTGTGCCGGGCGCTCGCCGAGGATGTGGAAATTGCGGTTGCAGCTGGAGAAATGCGCGTCGTAATGGTCGGTCTTGGCGAACTGTCGCGCCACCGCCAGTTCCGACAGCGGCCGCAGCAGCGAGTAGTAGCGCAGGTCCGCGGCCACGTAGCGCTGCACCTGCGTACCGAACGCCTGCTCGAAGGCCCAGCCCTTGGACCATTGGTGGTTGACCTCGCCGGTGCCGGCGATCTGGCTGCCGTAGCTGGCCGAGTGCTCGTTGGAGAACACCACCTGGCCGGCGTCGTGCAGCACCGCGGCGAACACCAGGATCGCCGAGTTCACCGCCGTCACCGGGATATGCCCGTTCCACGCGCCCTGCCGGTTCAGCTCGAACAGCTCCGGCGCCAGCGTGCGGCCGATGTTCAAGGTCGGCAGCCCGGTGCGCTCGGCGCAGGCGCGGATCAACTGCGAGCCGCCGATCCAGGTCACCGTCTGCGCCACGCCGGCCGCGCGCAGCGCTTCGATGCTGACCAGCGAATCCTTGCCGCCGCCGATCGCCACCAGCGCCTGGTCGCGCAGCCCCAGCGCCGCCGCGTCGGCCGCCTCGGCGTCCGCGGCCGGGAAGCGGATGCGCCCGCGCAGGTCCAGGCCGTTGCGATAGGCGAACTCGCCCAGGCCATGCAGGTACACGCTGTCCAGCAGCGCGGCAGTCTCCGCATCGATGGCGTAGTCGTCGATGACGATGCGCGGCGGCACCGCCGCCTTGTAGTAGCTGACGCCGGCGATCAGGTGCAGCAGGCGCAGGGCGCGCTGTGCCGCCTGCGCACGCGCCGGGTCGAGCGTGAACGGCGCGCCGGGCACGGTGATGGTCTCCACCAGCTCCGGGCCGTCGTCGAACGCATAGACCAGGCGCGCCACGCCGCTGTCGGCGTCGAAGCCGCAGCGCACGAAGCGGAAGGTGGCGATCTGCTGTTTGTCGAAAGCGGTCATGGACGTCCTGCAAGCACACGGGTGTGCCGCAAGTAGCGGCGGCACAGAAGAAATTCGAGCATCGAAAACGGCAAGGCGGCCCACAGCAGCGGCAGGCAGCCGAACACGAAGGCCATCAGCAGCAGTTGCCAGTGCTGTCCGGCCGGCACCGACGCGGCGGAGGCCAGCACGGCCACCAGCACATACAGCGCCAGCGCCGGCAGGTAGGCCAACGCGGCCAGGAGCGAGGTGCGCAGGGCCAGCGCGCCGGTGCTCGCCGCGGGCCCGCGGCGCTGCCAGCGCACCGCCAGCCATGCGCCGATGGCAGCGGCGGCCAACGCCGGCAACGCCCACTTCAGGCTGTCGGTCCACGGCAGCGACGTACCCGACTGATCCACCGCGGTGGCAGCCACCATCGCAAGCGCGCCGGCCGCGGCGCTGCCCGCGACGAATTCAGTCCGTGCGCGCATCGATCGCCTCCTCGCGGGGCAACTCGCGCTGGTTGTAGGTGCTGGCCATGCTGTAGCCGTAGGCACCGGTGTCGGCGATCAGCATCACGTCGTCCGGCGCGGTGCCCGCCGGCAGGCGCCGGCGCTTGCCGAACACGTCGCTGGATTCGCAGATCGGCCCGACCACGTCGAACACGGTCTCGGCCGGCTGCTCCAGGCGGCTCAGGTTCGCCACGTCGTGCCAGGCGTCGTACAGCGCCGGGCGGATCAGCGTGTTCATGCCGGCATCCAGGCCGACCCGACGGATGCCGTCCTTCTCGATCACCTGGGTGGCGCGGGCCAGCAGCACGCCGCATTCGGCGACCAGATAGCGGCCCGGTTCGATCGCCAGGCGGAACGCCGGATGCACGGCCTTGGCCTCGGCCAGGCCCTGGGCGAAGGTCTCCAGGTCG
>NZ_AQOI01000796.1:0-1628 GCF_000364665.1 Xanthomonas sp. SHU 199 | reverse complement strand
GCCCCCCGCCGATGTCGATGATCTCGACGCTGCCGATGCGGCGGGCGAAGCCGGCCAGCTCGTCGCACATGCGTCGCCAGTGCTGCGCCGTCTCCACGCCGCTGCCCAGGTGCGCATGCAGGCCGACGATGCGGATGTCCAGCGCGCGCGCGGCCTCGACGAACTCGTCGACGCGGGTCGCCGACAGGCCGAACTTGGAGGCCTTGCCGCCGGTGTTGACCTTCTCGTGGTGGCCGTCGCCATGGCCCAGGTCGATGCGCAGCCACAGGCTGCGGCCGCGAAACAGCTCCGGCCAGCGCTGCAGCGCCTCGACGTTGTCCACGGTCACGGTCACGCCCAGCGCGAACGCGGCTTCGTACTCGGCGCGGGGCGCGAAGCTGGGGGTGAACAGCACGCGGCGCGGCGACAGCTCCGGCACGATCTCGAACACCCGGCGCAGTTCGCCGTGCGAGACGCACTCCAGGCCGAAGCCTTCCTCGACCAGGGTCTGCAGGATCGCCGGATGCGCGTTGGCCTTGATCGCGTAGTAGCGCTGGTCCACCGCCGCGATCGCCTTGAGCGCGCGCGCGCGTTCGCGCAGGGTCGGCAGGTGGTAGACGTAGCGCGGCGTGCCGGCCTCGGCCAGGCGCAGCAGATGCGCGCGCTCACCCTGCCACCACGGCACCGGCCGCGGCCGCACCGTGCCGGCGATCTCGCGCCAGCGCGGGCCGAACACCTCGGTTTCTTCCACCGGCATCGCGCCGCTGTCGATCAGCTCGGCGTGCAGGATCGGCAGCAACCCATCGGCATCGGTCTCGTCGATGACGAAGGTCAGATTCAGGTCGTTGGACGACTGCGAGATCATGTGCACGCGCTCCTTGCCGAACGTGGCCCACACGTCCGAGAGCTTGTGCAGCAGCGAGCGCATGCCGCGCCCGACCAGAGTGATCGCCGCGCACGGCACGATGATCTTGACCCGGCAGATCTCCGCGAGGTCGGCCGACAGCGCCGCCAGCACGTCGGTGTTGACCAGGTTCTCGCTCGGGTCCAGCGACACGGTGACGTTGGTCTCGGCCGAACCGATCAGGTCCACCGACAGCCCGTGCTTCTTGAACAGCGCGAACACGTCGGCCAGGAAGCCGACCTGCTGCCACATGCCGATGCCTTCCATCGATACCAGCACGATGCCGTTGCGGCGGCTGATCGCCTTGACCCCGGGCACGGTGCGGGCGTTGCCGTCGATGCTGGTGCCGGGCAGCTCCGGGCGCTCGGTGTCCAGGATCGCCATCGGCACGCCGCCGTCGCGGCACGGCTTGATCGAGCGCGGGTGCAGCACCTTGGCGCCGGTGGTGGCGATTTCCTGCGCTTCGTAATAGTCCAGGCGGGTCAGCAGGCGCGCATCCGGCACTTCGCGCGGATTGGCGCTGAACATGCCGGGCACGTCGGTCCAGATCTCGACCCGGCTGGCGCCGAGCAGCGCGCCGAAGTAGGCGGCCGAGGTATCCGAGCCGCCGCGGCCGAGGATGGCGGTGCCGCCGTCCTCATGCCGGGCGATGAAGCCCTGGGTGATCAGCATGCGCGTGGGCTGGGCGACGAAGCGCGCCCGCCATTGCGGATCCGACTGCCACTGGCACGACACCGACAGGCGC
>NZ_AQOI01000795.1:0-1261 GCF_000364665.1 Xanthomonas sp. SHU 199 | reverse complement strand
CGCCCAGCCACTGCCGCGCGTCCATCCAGCCCATGTCCAGGCCGTTGGCGCGCAGGTAGGCCGCGCCGAGGGTGGAGGACAGCAGTTCGCCCTGCCCCAGCACCTCGGCCTGCCAGTCCAGCGTGCGCTCGGCGGCGCGCGGATCGGCGAGCAGGCCGCGCAGCGCCGCCAGGCGTTCGCCCAGCACCGCCTCGGCGTCCAGTTCCAGTTCGGCCAGGAAGTCGCGGTGGCGCTGCTCCAGCGCGGCCACGCGCTGCGCGCTGTCGGCGCTGCCGTCGGCAATCGCGGTCAGTTCGTTGGTGACCCCGGACAAGGCCGACACCACCACCAGCACCCGCGCACCGGTCTCCTCCGCGCGTTTTTTCGCCAGCCGTCCAATCGTGTCCCAGCGATGACGACGCGACACCGAAGTGCCGCCGAACTTGAGGACGATCCAGCGATCGACAGGAGAGGAAGCTGACATGGAGTGGGGGTGTCTGGAATGTGGGGAAAACGCCTGCATGCGCGGGCGGAACCCCCGATTCTACTGCCAACCGAGCGCCGATGAGCGAGCGGCGATACCTGCACCTGGACGCCTTTTCCACCAGCCCGGCGCCAGGGCGTGGTGCTCGATGCCGCCGACCAGGACGCACCGCGCATGCAGCGCCTGGCCGCGTGGCCGAACCTCTCGGAGACGGTGTGCTTCCCGCCGCCGGACGCGGGCGCGGACTACCGTATTCGCATCTTCACCCCCAGGGCGAACTGCGATTCGCAGGCCACCCCAGCGTCGGCGCCGCCTGGGCGGCGGGCGCGACGTCGCCAGCCAGGGACGCGAACTCGGGCGCGATAGCCGCGTCGAACTCCAGGTCGATGGCGAAGACGTGTGGAGTGGCGGCCTGGTGCAAGCGGTGATCGCTGGCAAGATCGCTTGGTAAGCTCCGGCCTCCCCCACCGCAGTCCGGAGTTTCCCCTCATGGCCGCACGCCGCTTCTTCCAGGTCGATGTCTTCTCCGCCCGCGCCGGCAACGGCAATCCGTTGGCCGTCGTGCTCGATGCCGATGGCTTGGACGCCGCCACGATGCAGGCCATCGCGCGCTGGACGCGCCTGCCGGAAACCACCTTCGTGTTCGCGCCGACGCGGCCGGATGCCAGCTACGGCCTGCGCATGTTCAGCCCGCAGAAGGAAGTGCCGTTCGCCGGCCATCCCAGCGTCGGCACCGCGCACGTCGCGCTGGAAGCGGGCATCGCCAGCCCGCGCGACGGCGTCCTGACCCAGGACGGC
>NZ_AQOI01000794.1:0-553 GCF_000364665.1 Xanthomonas sp. SHU 199 | reverse complement strand
CCGCTGCTGGTGGCTGGTCGAAGTGGCCGACGAAGCCGCGCTGCGCGCGCTGGCGCCGGACTGGGATGCGATCGCCGCCCTGGCCGAAAGCACCGCCAGCATGGGCGTGTTCGCCTACGCGCGCGCCAGCGGCCAGGCCTATGCAGTGGCCGTGCGCGCCTTCGTCGGCAACGGCCGGCGCTTCGAGGATGCGGCCTCCGGCGCGGCCAATGCGGTGCTGGCGGCATGGCTGGATCACAGCAAGGCCCTGCCCGGCCATGGCGGCCGCTACGTCGCCAGCCAGGGCCGCGAAGTCGGCCACGATGCGCTGCTGACGCTGTGCGTCGACGAGGCCGGCGAGGTGTGGTCCGGCGGACAGGTGCAGACCGTGATCGAAGGCCGCATCGACTGGCCCTGATCGCCGGCCGCCGCCCCGCACCGCGGGCGCGAACGCACGCGCAAAAACAAAGGGCGCCTCGCAAGGAGGCGCCCTTTGCTTTAGTCGGGCAATACGTCAGTCGGGCAGGACGTCGACGCGGACGCGGATGCGATCGCCCGGAGGCGAGGCGGTGCG
>NZ_AQOI01000793.1:0-2860 GCF_000364665.1 Xanthomonas sp. SHU 199 | reverse complement strand
GTGGTAGTAGCGGCCGCCGTATTCGTAGGTCACGTCGTAGCCGTCGACGCGGTCGTAGCGTTCGGTCCGATACGACACCGGGTCGCATTCGCGGACCACGCCGCCACCGTAGCCGCCGCCGTAGCCGCGGGTATTGCTGTCGTAGATCGAGCGGCCTGCCAGGCTGCCGAGCATGGTGCCGACGGCGGTGCCGACGAAGCGGCCATTGCCGCCGCCGACGCGGCTGCCCAGCACGGCGCCGGCGATGCCGCCGACCACCGACGAGGCGGTGCGGCCGCCATCGGTACCGCGGTAGCCGTAGTCGCTGGCGTAGCTGCCCGAGGCCGGACGGTCGTAACAGCGCTCGGTGGTCTCCCGCGGGCCGTTGACCTGCACCATGATCGGATCGGCGCGCACCACGCGCGCATATTCGTAGGTGCCGGACGCGTAGCCACGGTCGCGGTAGTCGTCGTAGCGGGTGTAACCGTAATCCTGCGCGGCGGCGGAGCCGATGACGCCGACAGCGAGCGCAGCGGTCAACAGACGGGTCGAGAGCTTGTTCATGGCGATGGTTCCAAGCGCGTGGATCGCGCGACTGCATGCTCGATCCGATGCGGTGAAACCAGACTGAATAGGGACCGCTGTGGCGCACACATTTAGTGGCGCGACAGCTAGCGGACGATCGAGCCGTGCGGGACGGTGCAGAGGCGAACGCGTCCTGGCCTGCCATCGGCGGCGCCGCAGGTGCGCCGCACGCGCGCGGCCCGGCATGCCGCCGGGCCGCGCCGGGGATTCCTCAGCCCAGTTCCGCTTCCAGGCTGATCGGCACCGCGCTCAGCGCCTTGGACACCGGGCAATTCTGCTTGGCGTCGTCGGCCACTTCTCGGAAGCGCGCGGCGTCGATGTTGGGCACCACGGCCTTGACCTTCAACCGGATCTGCGAGAGCTGGGGACCGCCTTCCATCGACAGGTCGACATCGGCGCGGGTGTCCAGCGCGGTCGGCGGGAAGCCGGCTTCGGTCAGCTTGGCCGACAGCGCCATGGTGAAGCAGCCGGCGTGCGCGGCGGCGATCAGTTCTTCCGGATTGGTGCCCTTCTCGTCGCCGAAGCGGCTGTTGAACGCATAGCGGGTGTTCTCCAGCAGGCCGCTCTGCGGCGTGTTCAACCGGCCCTGGCCGGTCTTGAGATCGCCTTCCCAATGCGCGGTGGCGTGACGCGAAATGCCCATGCGAGGCTCCTGTCGGTGAGTGGAGCGCGGACCATAGGGGAGGCGGCGTTACGGGCTTGTGCTTCCGCGCGAAGGCGGCGGCGGCGCCGCGCGGCAGCGAAAATGCCCTGGCGCATCGCCGCGGATGTGCCGGCATCGGCGCCGTCCTCGGCAAAAAAGGCGTCGGTCGCGGCGAATATTCGCGTTTTTTGCTTCCGGCCTATTGGCGCGGCGTAGCACATGCCCTACATTTCGCCATGCCGACGGGGTCGGCGCGACCCAAACCACCAAATACGGAATCAGGACATCATGGCAAAGACCGCAAAAAAGGCTGCCCCGAAGAAGGCAGTGAAGAAGGCAGCGACCAAGGCTGCCGCCAAGCCGGCCGCTCCCAAGCCGATCAAGGACGTGCTGAGCAAGTCCGCGCTCGTCGCCCACATCGCCGAAACCAGCGGCGTGATCGCCAAGGACGTGCGCGCCGTGATGGCCTCGCTGGAGCACGCCGTGGCCGGTTCGGTCAGCAAGAAGGGCGCTGGCTCGTTCACCCTGCCGGGCCTGCTGAAGATCACCGCCGTCAGCGTGCCGGCCAAGCCGAAGCGCAAGGGCATCAACCCGTTCACCAAGGAAGAGCAGTGGTTCGCCGCCAAGCCGGCCACCACCAAGCTCAAGGTGCGCCCGCTGAAGAAGCTCAAGGACGCCGCGCTCTGAGCAGCGTCGCCTGATCCAGGCAAGCACACCGACGAGACGGCCCCGGCCGTCTCGTTTTTTTTGTGTCTGCTGCGCATTTGGGTTGACGGCCCGCTAAGGCGACGGCCGCTATACCGGTGATTCCCTTCGACAGGATCACCTGCATGAAACTACAGGGCTTTCTCGACCAACTGCTGCAATCGGCGCAGGGTGCCGCCGGCCAGGCCATGGGCAAGACCGGCACCGCCGCTCCTGCCGCACCGGCGCACGCCGGCGCCGGCGGCCTGGGCGGCCTGCTCAACGCCGACTTCGGCAAGGGAGCCCTCAGCGGCGGCGCACTCGGCCTGCTGCTCGGCAAACACCGCACCACCCGCAAGCTGGCGACCTACGGCGGCCTGGCCGCGTTGGGGCTGATGGCCTATCGCGCCTACGGCGACTACCGCCGTCAGCAACTCGGTGCCGCCGCGCCCGAACCGCAGACCCTGGACCGGCTGCCGCCGCTGGACGTCGAGCAGCATAGCCAGGCGGTGCTGCGCGCGCTGGTCGGCGCGGCCAAGGCCGACGGCCATCTCGACGAGCACGAGCGCCGCCTGATCGAAGGCGAGTTCGCCCGCCTCCACGGCAACGATGCCGACGTGCAGCAGTGGCTGCATGCGGAACTGGAAAAGCCGCTGGATCCGGCCGAGGTGGCACGCGCGTCGACCAGTCCCGAGATGGCCGCAGAAATGTACCTGGCCAGCTTGCTCGCCGCCGACGAACAGGGCTTCATGGAGCGCAGCTACCTGGACGAACTGGCGCGGCAGCTCGGCATCGACGACGCCCTGAAGCAGCGCCTGCAGCAACAGGCGGCTGCCCTGCACGCGGACTGAGCGCATGGCCGCGACGCCCACGCTTTCGCCAGCGCAGCGCCTGCGCCGCGACGTGCTGCGCGCGGCGTTGCTGGCTGCGCTGGCGCTCGCCGCCGCCTGGGCCTGGCGGCATCCGTGG
>NZ_AQOI01000792.1:0-337 GCF_000364665.1 Xanthomonas sp. SHU 199 | reverse complement strand
CGCCGCCGTGGCGCGGACCGGACAGGGCGGCCAGGCCGGCGCTGACGGTGGCGTGCAGCGGCGCGCCGGTGGAGGCGACCACGCGGGCGGCGAAGGCGGAGACGTTGAGTTCGTGGTCGGCGCACAGCAGCAGCGCGGCGCGCACCAGTTCGGCGAAGTCGGCGTCGCCGGGACGCCAGTGGTCGGCGATCAGGCGATGCAGCGGGCGCGCGTCCGGCGCGGTGCCGACCAGCAGCGCGGCGTTCTGCCGCAGCAGGGTGGCGGCGATCTCGCGGCGCACGCCGGGGGCGGCGTTGAGCGACTGGCGCAGCTCCAGGGCCAGCAGCGGGATGCAGGC
>NZ_AQOI01000791.1:0-24148 GCF_000364665.1 Xanthomonas sp. SHU 199 | reverse complement strand
CAGCGGCGGCAGCGCGCCATGCCCGGCCAGCGGCGCCACTACCTCCGGCCAGGGCGCGACCGGGGCGCTGGCGAACGGGTCTTCGCCCTCCGGGCAGTCCCACAGCAGCCGCGCGACGTCCTCCAGGCTGGCACCGGCGCGGACCATGGCCACCGCCGAACGCCCGCGGTAGTACGGGCCGTCGGGGCGGATCAGCGAGATCCGCGTCTCCAGCACCGGCAGGCCGCGGTCCAGGCTCTGCGCGGCACCGCGCGCGGCGCCGCGGCCGGCGCGCTTGCGATGCGCCAGCCGCTCCACTTCGGCGCGCAGGTAGGCGCGGCTGCGGTGGTCGGGACCGGCGCGCGAGCTGAGCAGGCCGCGGCTGACATAGGCGTACAGGGTGGCGCTGCTGATGCCGAGCAGGGCGCAGGCCTGCGCGGCGGAGATCAGGTTGCGGTCGGGGCTGTCGGACATGAAGGGACGATAGGTTGATTCATTGAATCAAGATTGATCCATGCCGGCGAGAGTGCCAGATTGGCGCCCATCGCGGAACGCCCTGCGGGCGCCACCGCCTCTTCGTCAGGAGCCGCCCATGTCCCTCGTTTCCCCCGGCGCCGGTTTCCGCGCCGCCCTGGCCGCCGAAGCGCCGTTGCAGGTGATCGGTGCGATCAACGCCAACCATGCGCTGCTGGCGCAGCGCGCCGGCTACAAGGCCATCTACCTGTCCGGCGGCGGCGTCGCGGCTGGTTCGCTGGGCCTGCCGGACCTGGGCATCAACACCCTGGACGATGTGCTGATCGACGTGCGCCGCATCACCGACGTGTGCCCGCTGCCGCTGCTGGTGGACATCGATACCGGCTTCGGGCCGAGCGCGTTCAACATCGAGCGCACCATCAAGGCGTTGATCAAGGCCGGCGCGGCCGCCTGCCACATCGAGGACCAGGTCGGCGCCAAGCGCTGCGGCCACCGTCCCGGCAAGGAGATCGTCAGCCAGGGCGAGATGGTGGACCGGGTCAAGGCCGCGGCCGACGCCAAGACCGATCCGGACTTCTTCCTGATCGCGCGCACCGACGCGATCCAGGCCGAGGGCGTGGACGCGGCGATCGAACGCGCCATCGCCTGCGTGGAGGCCGGCGCCGACGGCATCTTCGCCGAGGCCGCCTACGACCTGGACACCTACCGCCGTTTCGTCGACGCGGTGAAGGTGCCGGTGCTGGCCAACATCACCGAGTTCGGCAAGACCCCGTTGTTCACCCGCGACGAACTGGCGTCGGCCGGCGTGGCGATCCAGTTGTTCCCGCTGTCGGCGTTCCGCGCCGCCAACAAGGCCGCCGAGGACGTGTACACCGCGATCCGCCGCGACGGCCATCAGCAGGGAGTGCTGGAGCGCATGCAGACCCGCGAGGAGCTGTATGAGCGCATCGGCTACCACGCCTTCGAGCAGCGCCTGGATGCGCTGTTCGCCGGCAAGGGCGCATGATCGGCGGCGATTTTCCTGCCCGGGCCTGCCCATGAATACCCACGCCAGCGCTGCCTCGTTCCTGCGCAGCCGCATCGACCGCCGCCAGACCGCGCGGCAGCTGCTGCAGACCGAACTGGACAAGCTGTCCGAGGCCGAGCGCGAGGTGGTGGAGCGCTTCATCGCCAAGCGCCACGTGGCCCGCGACATCGTCACGCAGGCCGACCGCGATCGCTCGCTGGGCGAGCGCGTCGCCGACCGCGTCGCCGAGATCGGCGGCAGCTGGACATTCATCATCGGCTTCTGCGTGGTGCTGCTGGGCTGGATCGCGCTCAACAGCCTGGTGCTGGCGCACGCCTTCGATCCGTATCCCTACATCCTGCTCAACCTGTGCCTGTCGTGCCTGGCCGCGATCCAGGCGCCGGTGATCATGATGAGCCAGAACCGCCAGGCGGCGGTGGACCGCCTGCGCGCGCAGAACGACTACGAAGTGAACATCAAATCCGAACTGGAAATCCTGCAGGTGCACGAGAAGCTCAATCAGCTGCGCGAGCAGGACTGGGCGACGCTGGTGGATCAGCAGAACCGCCAGATCGCCATGCTGCAGCAACTGCTCGAGCGCGCCGGGGCCTGGCCACCGGCGCCGCACGCCCCCTGATCCACTGCGTCCATCCGACCGCAACACCGGGAGATTCGCCATGAACGACACCGCTCCGCAGACCGCCCCCGCCTTCAAGCCGAAGAAATCGGTGGCCCTGTCCGGCACCGCCGCCGGCAACACCGCGCTGTGCACGGTGGGCCGCAGCGGCAACGACCTGCACTACCGCGGCTACGACATCCTGGACTTGGCGCGCACCAGCCAGTTCGAGGAGATCGCCTACCTGCTGGTGCACGGCAAGCTGCCCAGCAACAGCGAGCTGCGCGGCTACAAGGCCAAGCTGCGCTCGCTGCGCGGCATCCCGGCCGCGGTCAAGGCCGCGCTGGAGCAGTTGCCGCCGTCGGCACATCCGATGGACGTGATGCGCACCGGCGTGTCGGTGCTGGGCTGCGTGCAGCCGGAGAAGGACGACCACAACCATCCCGGCGCGCGCGACATCGCCGACAAGCTGATGGCCAGCCTCGGCTCGATGCTGCTGTACTGGTACCACTACAGCCACAACGGCCGGCGCATCGAGGTGGAGACCGACGACGATTCGATCGGCGGGCATTTCCTGCGCCTGCTGCACGGCTTCAAGCCGCACGAGGAATGGGTGCAGGCGATGCACACCAGCCTGATCCTCTACGCCGAACACGAGTTCAACGCGTCCACCTTCGCCTGCCGGGTCATCGCCGGCACCGGCAGCGACATGTACAGCGCCATCGCCGGCGGCATCGGCGCGCTGCGCGGGCCCAAGCACGGCGGTGCCAACGAGGTCGCCTTCGAGGTGCAGAAGCGCTACGACACGCCGGACGAGGCCGAGGCCGACATCCGCGCGCGGGTCGAGCGCAAGGAAGTCATCATCGGCTTCGGCCACCCGGTGTACACGGTGTCGGACCCGCGCAACCAGGTCATCAAGGACGTGGCGCGCGAACTGTCCGAAGCGCAGGGCAGCCGCAAGATGTACGACATCGCCGAGCGCCTGGAGACGGTGATGTGGGACATCAAGAAGATGTTCCCCAACCTGGACTGGTTCAGCGCGGTCAGCTACCACATGATGGGCGTGCCGACGGCGATGTTCACCCCGCTGTTCGTGATCGCCCGCACCGCCGGCTGGAGCGCGCACATCATCGAGCAGCGCGTCGACGGCAAGATCATCCGCCCCAGCGCGCACTACGTGGGGCCGGAGGATCAGGCGTTCGTGCCGATCGATCAGCGCAGCTGATCCTCCCCTCTCCCATCGGGAGAGGGGTCGGGGGTGAGGGTACGGGCGCAGCCTCGTGGTGTTGGGTCGCTTTGAGCTTCGCCCGTGTCCTCATCTGCCCCTCATGAGGAATCGGATTTCACTAGGCTTCGCTCGTACCCTCATCCGCCCCTCATGAGGAATCGGATTGCACCAGGCTTCGCCCGTACCCTCATCCGCCCCTTCGGGGCACCTTCTCCCGGTGGGAGAAGGAGGGTCCTGTCTTCGCTTTTTTTCTACTGTAGCCAGCCATGAACAGCCACTACCGTAAATCCCTTCCCGGCACCGCGCTGGACTACTTCGACGCGCGCGCCGCGGTCGATGCGATCGGCCCGGGCGCCTATGCCGGCCTGCCCTATGTGGCGCGCGTGTTCGCCGAGAACCTGGTGCGCCGCTGCGATCCGGATCTGCTGCACGATGCCTTGCTGCAGTTGATCGAGCGCCGCCGCGACCTGGATTTCCCGTGGTTTCCGGCGCGGGTGGTGTGCCACGACATCCTCGGCCAGACCGCGCTGGTCGACCTGGCGGGACTGCGCGACGCCATCGCCGAGCAGGGCGGCGATCCGGCCAAGGTCAATCCGGTGGTGCCGGTGCAGTTGATCGTCGATCACTCGCTGGCGGTGGAATGCGGCGGCGACGACCCGCAGGCCTTCGCCAAGAACCGCGCGATCGAGGATCGCCGCAACGAGGATCGCTTCCACTTCATCGACTGGAGCAAGCGCGCATTCCGCAACGTGGACGTGATTCCGCCAGGCAACGGCATCATGCACCAGATCAACCTGGAGAAGATGTCGCCGGTGATCTACGTGCACGACGGCGTCGCCTTCCCCGATACCTGCGTGGGCACCGACAGCCACACCCCGCACGTGGACGCGCTGGGCGTGATCGCGATCGGCGTCGGCGGGCTGGAAGCGGAGAGCGTGATGCTCGGCCGCGCCTCGTGGATACGCCTGCCGGACATCGTCGGCGTGGAGCTGAGCGGCCGGCCGCAGCCCGGCATCACCGCCACCGACGTGGTGCTGGCTTTGACCGAGTTCCTGCGCCAGGAGCGTGTGGTTGGCGCCTATCTGGAATTCTTCGGCGAAGGCGCCGCCGCGCTGACCATCGGCGACCGCGCCACCATCTCCAACATGTGCCCGGAATACGGCGCCACCGCGGCGATGTTCTACATCGACCAGCAGACGCTCGACTACCTGCGCCTGACCGGGCGCGAGGAAGCGCAGGTGGCGCTGGTGGAACAGTACGCGCGCGCTACCGGGCTGTGGGCCGATGCGCTGGCCACCGCGCAGTACGAGCGCGTGCTGCGCTTCGACCTATCGCAGGTGGTGCGCAACATGGCCGGCCCCAGCAACCCGCACAAGCGTGTGGCGACCACCGAACTGGCCGCGCGCGGCATCGCCGACGCCACCAAGCTGGCCGCCGGCCAGGCCGAGCAGGCGCAGGGGCGCATGCCCGACGGCGCGGTGATCATCGCCGCCATCACCAGTTGCACCAACACCTCCAACCCGCGCAACGTCATCGCCGCCGGCCTGCTGGCGCGCAATGCGCGCGCGCGCGGCCTGGCCCGCAAGCCATGGGTGAAGACCTCGCTGGCGCCGGGTTCCAAGGCGGTGCAGCTGTACCTGGAAGAGGCCGGCCTGCTGCCGGACCTGGAGGCGCTGGGCTTCGGCATCGTCGCCTTCGCCTGCACCACCTGCAACGGCATGAGCGGCGCGCTGGATCCGCGCATCCAGCAGGAGATCGTGGAGCGCGACCTGTACGCCACCGCGGTGCTGTCGGGCAACCGCAACTTCGACGGGCGCATCCATCCCTACGCCAAGCAGGCGTTCCTGGCCTCGCCACCGCTGGTGATCGCCTACGCCATCGCCGGCACGGTGCGCTTCGACATCGAGAAGGACGTGCTGGGCACCGACGCCGACGGCCGCGCGGTGCGGCTGAAGGACATCTGGCCCAGCGACGCCGAGATCGATGCGGCGGTGCGCGCCGCGGTGAAGCCGGAGCAGTTCCGCCGCGTCTATGCGCCGATGTTCAACGTGCGCGTGGAGCAGGGCGCGCCGGTGGCGCCGCTGTACGCCTGGCGCCCGCGCAGCACCTACATCCGTCGCCCGCCGTACTGGGAAGGCGCGCTGGCCGGCGAACGCACGCTGCGCGGCATGCGCGCGCTGGCGGTGCTCGGCGACAACATCACCACCGACCACCTTTCGCCGTCCAACGCGATCCTGGCCGACAGCGCCGCCGGCGAATACCTGGCGCACATGGGCGTGCCGGAGGAGGACTTCAATTCCTACGCCACCCATCGCGGCGACCACCTCACCGCGCAGCGCGCCACTTTCGCCAACCCGAAGCTGATCAACGAAATGGCGGTGGTCGACGGCAAGGTGCAGCAGGGCTCGCTGACCCGGCTGGAGCCGGACGGGCAGGTGCTGCGCATGTGGGAGGCGATCGAAACCTACATGGCGCGCAAGCAGCCGCTGATCGTGATCGCCGGCGCCGACTACGGCCAGGGCTCCTCGCGCGACTGGGCGGCCAAGGGCGTGCGCCTGGCCGGGGTCGAGGCGATCGTGGCCGAGGGCTTCGAGCGCATCCACCGCACCAACCTGATCGGCATGGGCGTGCTGCCGCTGCAGTTCCTGCCGGGCACCACACGCACGACCCTGGGCATCGACGGCAGCGAGACCTTCGACGTGGTCGGCGCGCGCACGCCGGGCGCCACGCTGACCCTGCGCATCGTCCGCAAGGACGGCGCCGTGGTGGAGGTGCCGGTGCTGTGCCGGCTGGACAGCAACGAGGAAGTGTCCATCTACGAGGCCGGCGGCGTGCTGCAGCGCTTCGCCCAGGATTTCCTCGAGGACGCCCGCAGCGCCTGAGCCGCCTGCCGCTGTCATCGGGCGCGTGCCATGCTGGCCGCGCCCGCCACCGCCGAGGAGACCGCCATGACCACGTCCGCCGCCACCACCGGAACCGTCCACCTGCATCGCGTGCTGCGCGCGCCGGCCGAGCGCGTCTACCGCGCCTTCCTGGAGCCGGCGGCGCTGGTCAAATGGCTGCCGCCGCACGGCTTCGTCGCCACCGTGCATGCGCTGGACGCGCGGGTGGGCGGCAGCTACCGGATGAGCTTCACCAACCTCGGCACCGGCACCAGCAGCGCTTTCGGCGGCACCTATCTGGAACTGGTGCCCGGCCAGCTGATCCGCCATACCGACCGCTTCGACAATCCGGACCTGCCCGGCGAGATGATCGTGACCGTGCGGCTGCGGCCGGTGGCCTGCGGCACCGCACTGGAGATCGTGCAGGAGGGCATCCCGCCGCAGATCCCGGTGGAGTTCTGCCACCTCGGCTGGCAGGAGTCGCTGACCCTGCTGACGCAATTGGTCGAGCCCGAGATTCCCGATTCGCCCTGATCCGCCGTCTCTTCTTTTCGTACGCACCCGGAACCGCTATGACCCACGCTCCGCAACTCCGCATCCCCGCCACCTACATGCGCGGCGGCACCTCCAAGGGCGTGTTCTTCCGCTTGCAGGATCTGCCCGCGGCGGCGCAGACGCCGGGCCCGGCGCGCGATGCGCTGCTGCAGCGGGTGATCGGCAGCCCCGATCCCTATGCCAAGCAGATCGACGGCATGGGTGGTGCCACCTCCAGCACCAGCAAGACCGTGATCGTGGCGCCGAGCACGCGCCCGGACCACGACGTGGACTATCTGTTCGGCCAGGTGGCGATCGAGCGCGCGTTCGTGGACTGGAGCGGCAACTGCGGCAACCTGTCGGCTGCGGTGGGGCCGTTCGCGATCGCCGCCGGGTTGGTGGATCCGGCGCGGATTCCGCGCGATGGCGTGGCCACGGTACGGATCTGGCAGGCCAACATCGGCAAGACCATCGTCGCGCAGGTGCCGATGACCGACGGCGCGGTGCAGGAGATCGGCGATTTCGAGCTGGACGGGGTGACCTTCCCGGCGGCGGAGATCGCGCTGGAATTCCTCGACCCGGCCGCCGACGAGGACGGCGCCGGCGGCGCCATGTTCCCCACCGGCAACCTGGTCGACACGCTGGAGGTGCCGGGCGTCGGCAGCTTCCAGGCGACCCTGATCAACGCCGGCATTCCCACCATCTTCCTTGAAGCGCAGGCGCTGGGTTACCAGGGCACCGAACTGCAGGACGCGATCAACGGCGATGCGCAGGCGCTGCAGCGCTTCGAGACCATCCGCGCATACGGCGCGCTGCGCATGGGCCTGATCGCCACGCTGGAAGACGCGGCGACGCGCCAGCACACGCCCAAGGTTGCCTTCGTCGCGCCGCCGGCCGACTACACCGCCTCCAGCGGCAAGCCGGTGGCGGCCGCCGACATCGACCTGCTGGTGCGGGCGATGTCGATGGGCAAGCTGCACCACGCGATGATGGGCACCGCGGCGGTGGCGATCGGCACCGCCGCGGCGATCCCCGGCACCCTGGTCAACCGCGCCGCCGGCGGTGGCGAACGCACCGCGGTGCGCTTCGGTCATCCCTCCGGCACCTTGCGGGTCGGCGCCGAGGCGCGCCAGGTGGACGGCCAGTGGGCCGTCACCAAGGCCTTGATGAGCCGCAGCGCGCGCGTGCTGATGGAAGGCTGGGTGCGGGTGCCGGAAACGCCGGCCGGTTGAGCCGGCAGGCCGTGCGGAGGCGCCAGCGCCGCACGGCGCAATCAACGGTGGCGGGACCGCTCAACTGCAGTCCGCGTTGAGCGACGGGTAGGCCGTGTTGAGCAGCCACTTGCCCGCCGTGCCTTTCGCGCCCGGAGAGTTGGCGTACCAGAAGCAGACCTTGACCGGGGTGAACTTGCGCCAGTTGGTGCAGATGCCGTCCCCGTCGGCGGAGGTGCAGGCCCATCCCGCGGTGATGCCGACACTGGCCGCATCGACGATGTCCTTCGCGCCGCCACCGGTGCCGCAGTCGACGTGCTTGCCGGTCTTGGCCGCTGCCCAGTTGTTGAAGGCGCCCTGGAACGTCGCCCAGTTGGCGAACGCCGATTTTCCGAGCTGACTCTGCGCGCCGCTGGGCGGCAGCGGCGTCGTGGCGTTCTGCATGTGCAGGCCGACATGCCCGCCAGTACCGCCAGCGTCGCGATTGGCGGTGTCCGACGCGGTGCTGGCCACGATGTTGTCGACCGCGGTGCAGGTCTTGGCCTGGATGGAGCATGCGAACAGCGTCGCGCAGAGTGCGGCGACGAGGGACAGGGATCGGGGTGTGAACATCGGGGTCTCTCCAAAGGCAGCGCGGATGCGCGCTCTTCAGACGTCGCCAGCGGTCGCTGTGTGAAGCGGCGCGCGGCATGCGATGCGATTTCGTGCGGCCCGGTTGGGCTTGTGGCAGCGGGATGGCCTTTCGGCCGCGGGCGCGGGACATGCGGTTTGGCATGGGCGCTCGGAGGAGCGGCGTGGCATGGTTGAAGCATTACCGGGGCGTGTTGCTTCCACCGGCGCTCAAAAACGGCCTGCAGTCTGAGAACTTCTCGCGTCGGGACTGAAGTCCCTCCCACAAGGCATCTCGCGGTTCCATGCTCCACCGCCACCGCCACCGCCACCGCCACCGGCGACTGCGACTGCGCGCTGTGCATGCCCTTGTGGGAGGGACTTCAGTCCCGACGCGACCAAAAGCGGCTGCGGCCATCCGAGAAGGGAAGCCGGCCGGGGCCGGCAGGCGAGCAGCCCCGCAACGGCCCCGTTTTTGCCAATCCCGACTCCCCAATCCCAAATCCCCGCCTCCCCAGGTGACGCCGGCCGCCGCAGGTTGTATATTTTGTGTTAATTATGCTGCGGCGCGGCAAGGACTCGGCGCGCTCCCGATTACGCCCACCCATCCCGGAATTCCCATGTCTGCCAGTTGGTCGCTGCGCGCCAGTGCGCTTGCCGTTGCCGTCGTTTCCGCGCTTTCGTTCCCCGCCGTCGCCCAGCAGGCGGACAGCACCGACGGGGTCGCCCGTCTGGACACGATCAAGGTCACCGCCGAGCGCCGCGCCGAGGACTCCAAGGACGTGCCGGTGTCGGCCAGCGTGCTGCGCCCGGAATACCTGGACGCCATCGCCACCAGCGGCTCGGACGTGCGCGTGCTGGCAGGCAAGGCGCCCAGCCTCAACGTCGAGTCGTCCAACGGCCGCGTGTTCCCGCGCTTCTACATCCGCGGCTACGGCAACACCGACTTCAACACCTACGCCTCGCAGCCGGTGTCGCTGATCTATGACGACGTGGTCGCCGAGAACGCGTTCCTGAAGGGCTTCCCGATCTTCGACCTGCAGAGCCTGGAAGTGCTGCGCGGTCCGCAGGGCACGCTGTTCGGCCGCAACACCCCCGCCGGCGTGGTCAAGTTCAACTCGGTCAAGCCGACCATCGGCGCCAACGACGGCTACGCCAGCCTGTCCTACGGCACCTACGGCACCATGACCATGGAAACCGGCCTGAGCGTGGCGATGGGCGACAAGTGGGCCGCGCGCCTGTCGGCGCTGGGCCAGCGCCGCGGCGACTGGGTCGACAACACCATCGACAACCGCTCCTTCGAAGGCTACATGGACTCGGCGGTGCGCCTGCAGGTGCTGTTCCAGCCGGGCGAGGACTTCAGCGCGCTGTTCAACGCGCACGCGCGCCACCTCGACGGCACCGCGCGGCTGTTCCGCGCCAACATCTTCCAGCCGGGCACCAACCAGCTGGTCGCCGGTTTCGACCCGGACAAGGTGTCCATCGACGGCAAGAACACCCAGGAACTGCAGACCTACGGCGGCAGCGCCAACCTGACCTGGGACCTGGGCGACATCGTGCTGCACTCGATCACCGGCTACGAGGGCATCGGCAAGTACTACAGCCGCGGCGACATCGACGGCGGCTACGGCGCGGTGTTCGCGCCGCCGTCCGGCCCCGGGGTGATCCCGTTCCCGGTGGAGACCGCCGGCGGCATCAAGAACCTGGACCAGTACTCGCAGGAGCTGCGCGCCGAGTCGCAGTACACCGGACCGCTGAACTGGCAGGCCGGCCTGTACTACTTCCACGATTCGGTGGAAGGCGAGAACTACACCTACAACACCCTGGCTGGCGGCACCCTGTCCAGCTACCAGCTGACCCGCCAGCGCAACACCTCGTGGGCGGCGTTCGGCTCGCTGAACTACGCGGCCACCGAGCGCCTGAACCTGCGCGCCGGCATCCGCTACACCTACGACAAGAAGACCTTCGACGTGCTCGCGCTGGACCGCGTGACGCTGCAGCAGCCCTCCAGCGGCAGCACCGACAATTCCAAGGTCACCGGCGATCTCAGCGCCACCTACACCATCAACGACGACGTCAACGTCTATGCGCGCGCCGCCCGCGGCTTCCGCGGCGCCAGCTTCGGCGTGCCGTCGGCCACCGCGCCGCTGACCGTGGCCGCACCGGAGACCGTGGACTCCTATGAGATCGGCATCAAGTCCGACCTGTTCGACAAGCGCGCGCGCCTGAGCTTCGACGTCTACGACTTCCGGGTGAAGAACCAGCAGCTGACCGCCGTCGGCGGCGCCTCCAACGACGTGCGCCTGCTCAACGCCGACACCTCGAAGGCGCGCGGCGCCGAGTTCGACTTCGAAGCGCTGCTGACCCAGAACCTGCGCATGACCCTGGGCGGCGCCTACAACTGGACCCGCATCGAAGACCCGACCCTGTCGGTGGGCGTGTGCCGCACCTGCACCGTGACCGATCCGGTCAACGCCTCCGGCCGCGCGCTGATCGACGGCAACGTGCTGCCGCAGGCGGCCAAGTGGATGGGCAACGCGACCCTGCGCTACGGCATCCCGGTCGGCGACGACGCCGAGTTCTTCTTCTTCACCGACTGGTCCTACCGCAGCGAGATCAACTTCTTCCTGTACGACTCGCGCGAGTTCGTCGGCCAGCCGCTGCTCGAGGGCGGTGCCAAGATCGGCTACAACTGGGGCGCCGGCGCGTACGAGGTCTCGGTGTTCTGCCGCAACTGCACCAACCAGATCCGCGCCACCGGTGCGATCGACTTCAACAACCTCACCGGCTTCATCAACGATCCGCGCATCGTCGGCGCGCAGTTCCGCGCCAATTTCTGATCCGCGGCCTCGCCGTTGCAACACCGACCGCCGGCTATCATGCCGGCGGTTCTTTTTTGGGAGACGCGCATGCGCGTGCTGAAGCAATGGGCGGCGTCAGCGCTGCTGATCGCGGCTGTGTGGGTGAACGATGCGACGGCGGCCACGGCGCCAGCAACGGCCGCGTCGCTGCAGAAGGTGGTGGTGTCCACCGACGTCGGCGACGACATCGACGACGCGTTCGCACTGGCGCTGCTGTTGCGCAGCCCGGAGCTGCAGGTGCTGGGCATCGCCTCGGCCTGGGGCGACACCGGCCTGCGCGCGCAACTGCTGCAGCGGCTGCTGCAGCAGGCCGGCCGCAGCGACATTCCGTTGGCGATCGGGGAGCGCACCGACAGCACGATTCCCTTCAGCCAGGCACGCTGGGCAGCCAAGGGCACGCTGCCGCGCAAGGCGCCGGATGCGGCGCAGTTCATCCTGGACCAGGCGCGGCGCCATCCCGGCGAAGTCACCCTGCTGGTGCTCGGCCCGCTGACCGACGCGGCGCGCGCGCTGCAGCGCGATCCGGCTGGCTTCGCCCAGCTCAAGCAGGTGGTGCTGATGGGCGGCTCGGTGCGCGTGGGCTACGGCAAGTCGCGCTACCGCCCGCCGAATCCGCCGGCGGCCGAGTACAACATCGCCGCCGACATCCCCGCCGCGCAGCGCGTGTTCGGCGCCGGCGTGCCGATCGTGATGCTGCCGCTGGACGCCACCCAGGTGACCCTGGAGGAGCCGGAGCGGGTGGCGCTGTTCGCCCATGGCGAACCGCTGACCGACGCGCTGGCGCAGCTCTACTACCAGTGGCGCGACACCGACCAGCCCTGGGCCAGCGCCACCCCGACCCTGTTCGACGTGGTGCCGGTGGCGCAGTTGCTGGATCCCGGCCTGTGCCCCACCGTGCCGCTGCGCATCGTGGTCGACGACAAGGGCTACACCCGCGAGACGCCGACGGCGGACGCGCCGGGGGCTGCGGCCAACGCGCAGGTCTGCCTGGCACTGGACCGGCCGCGGCTGATCGCGTTGTACATGCAGCGGCTGCTGCGCTGACGTGTGGTCGAGACAAGCGGGGCAGTGGGCCGATCCGTTGCACTGCAGTCGGGACTGAAGTCCCTCCCACAAGAGGTCTCGTGCCGCCGGTGCTGTGGGTGTCGGCATGGCGCATGGGATTGCCCGCTGTGGAAGCAGCTTCATCGCGACAAGCGGAGCCACTGGCCGATCCGTTGCTTTGCAGTCGGCACTGAAGTCCCTCCCACATAAGGCGCGCGCCGTGGATGCTGTCGGCATGAGCGATCGGATTGACTCCCCTGTGGGAGGGACTTCAGTCCCGACGAGTGGAGCCATCGGCGCCTCCACTGCCGCCGCGCCGGCACCGAAGTCCCTCCCACAATGACTTCGAACGAAGGTGCGCGGATACTCAGGGTGTAGCGGCTTCGGCCGCGACGGGCGTTTCCGGGGCTACCTGTCGCGGCCGATGGCCCGAAGCCATGTAGAGCTGGGGGGCTCCACGGCGGCCGGTGGCGCGGTTGCGGGACGTGCTTCCGCGCCGACGGCGACCTGCCGCGAAAACGCCGACGGATGGTGCACCGTCGCCCCTCCTGACCGTCGCGCTGGCGCTTTATACTCGCGCCACATTCACGGAGCGAACGCATGCATACGGATTCGAAGCGGCGCTGGGCGGGCCTGCGCGCGGGGTTGATGGGGACGTTCTTGCTGCTGGGCCTGGCGTTGGCGCTGGGCGGCTGCAAGCGCAACGAATCCGGGCAGTTGCCCGAGGCCAGCGGCGAGCCGGTGAAGGGGCAGAAGGAAGCGATGAAGGGCTTCGGCCTGGTCCGCGCCTATCCCGACCAGAAGAGCGACGGGCTGTCGCTGGCGCTGGAGTTCTCGCGGCCGCTGGTCGGCACCCAGGATTTCGACAAGCTGCTGCGCTTCGAGGAGAAGGTCGGCACCGACGAGAGCGCCTGGTCGCTGTCCGACGACGGCAAGACCCTGCGCTACCCCTACGTGGAGGCGGCCAAGGACTACACCGTGGTGATCTCGGCCGACCTGCTGGCCGCCGACGGCAGCCGCCTGGGCAAGCCGCTCAAGCAGAAGGTCTACACCGGCGAACTGACCCCGGCGGTCGGCTTCGCCTCGCAGGGCAGCGTGCTGCCGGCGCGCGAGAGCCGCGGGCTGCCGGTGGTCTCGCTCAACGTGCCGGAAGTGGACGTGGAGTTCATGCGGGTCAAGGAGGGCGCGCTGCCGACGTTCTTCGCCCAGTACCAGCGCGGCGGCCGCCGCGGCACCTGGGAGCTGGACAGCGACTACGGCGAGCACACCCCGATCTCGCAGATGGCCGACTCGGTCTACGTCAACCGCTTCGTGCTCGGTGGCGACAAGAACGAGCGCGCGCTGACCTACCTGCCGATCCAGGAGATCAAGGAACTGCAGGCGCCGGGCCTGTACTTCGCGGTGCTGCGCCGCCCCGGCAAGTTCGACAACGAATACGACACCGCCTTCTTCACCGTCAGCGACATCGGCCTGCACGCGCGCGCCTACAAGGACAAGCTGTTCGTGCACACCGCCTCGCTGCAGAGCGGCGAGCCGCTGAAGAAGGTGGAGCTGCGCGTGCTCGGCGCCGACGGCGAGCTGTTCCTGAAGGGCCAGACCGACGACAACGGCAACGCGCTGCTGAACTACACGCTCGACGCCGGCCAGGTGCTGGTGGCGCGCAGCGGCACCGACCTGTCGATGCTGCCCTTCAACCAGCCGGCGCTGGACCTCAGCGAGTTCGCCGTCGCCGGGCGCGAGAACGCCTGGTTCGACGTGTTCGCCTGGTCTGGCCGCGACCTGTACCGCCCCGGCGAGACCGTGCGGGTGTCGGCGCTGCTGCGCGACAACGACGGCAAGCCGGTGCCGACCACCGGCAAGGGCGCGCAGCCGGTGTTCCTGCGGCTCAAGCAGCCCGATGGCAAGATCTTCCGCGAGACCCGGCTGCAGCCGGGCGAGCAGGGCTACTTCAGTTTCGAGCAGCTGATCCCCGCCGATGCGCCGACCGGACGCTGGCAGGTGGAGTTCCGCACCGACCCGACCAGCAAGGAAGCGGTGCAGGGCATGACCCTGCGCATCGAGGAGTTCCTGCCCGAGCGGATGAAGCTGGACCTGGACAGCACGCAGAAGACGCTCAAGCCGGGCGAGCCGTTCAAGCTGCAGGCCACCGCCGCCTACCTGTACGGCGCGCCGGCCGCGGGCAACCGCTTCACCGCCAAGCTGGCGGTGGCGGTCGAGCAGCATCCGGTGGAGGCGCTGCCGGGCTACTTCTTCGGCGACCCGACGCTGCAGTTGCCGCGCGAGGCCAAGGACGTGGTCGATACCGAGTTCGGCGCCGACGGCAAGCTCAGCGAGGACCTGGCGCTGCCCGACGAGGCCAAGCCGACCAGCACCATCGCCGCGTTGGTCTCGGCCAGCGTGTACGAGACCGGCGGGCGCACCGTCACCCGCACGCTCAAGCGCGTGCTGTGGCCGGCGCCGGCGCTGGTCGGCGTGCGTCCGCTGTTCGACGACAAGGACGGCGCCGACGCCAACGCCAATGCGCGCTTCGAACTGATGCGGGTGGATGCGCAGGGCAAGCCGCAGCCGGCCAAGGGCCTGAAGGTGACCCTGGTGCGCGAGCTGCGCGACTACCACTGGGCGTTCACCGACAACCGCTGGGACTACGACTTCACCCGTCGCTTCGAGAACAAGCAGACGCTCACCGTCGATGCCGGCGCCAGCGCCGCCAAGTTCGATTTCCCGGTGGAGTGGGGCGAGTACCGGGTGGACGTGTTCGACCCGGCCACCGGCCTGACCACGCGCTATCCGTTCCATGCCGGCTGGAGCTGGAACGACGAGAACCGCGGCCTCGATGCGCGTCCGGACAAGGTCAAGCTGGCGCTGGACAAGACCGGCTACAAGGCCGGCGACACGCTCAAGGTCACTCTGACCCCGCCGCACGCCGGCCCCGGCCTGCTGATGGTCGAGAGCGACCGCATGCTGTACGTGCAGGACATCGACGTGAAGCCGGGCAGCACGTTTGAGATCCCGGTGACCAAGGACTGGGAGCGCCACGACGTCTACGTCACCGCGCTGGTGTTCCGCGGCGGCTCGGCACCGAGCAAGATCACCCCGGCGCGCGCGGTCGGCGTGGCCTACGTGCCGATGGACCGCAAGGCCCGGCGCGTGGCGGTGGGCCTGGTCGCGCCCAAGCAGATGCGTCCGGAGCAGCCGCTGCCGGTGACGGTGAGCGTGCCGGAACTGGCCGGCAAGCAGGCGCACGTGACCATCTCCGCGGTGGACGTGGGCATCCTCAACATCACCCGCTTCCCGGTGCCCGACGCCAATGCGCAGTTCTTCGCGCAGCGGCGCCTGGGCGTGGATGCGTACGACATCTACGGCCGGGTCATCGAGAGCTTCGAGGGCGGCACCGGCAAGCTGCGCTTCGGCGGCGACATGGCGCTGGCGGCGTTGCCGCAGGCCAAGCGGCCGACCGCGCGGGTGCAGACCGTGGACCTGTTCTCGGGTCCGGTGCAGCTCGACGCCAAGGGCAACGCCCGCGTGCAACTGCCGGTGCCGGACTTCAACGGCACCCTGCGCGTGTCGGCGCTGGTCTATTCGGACGAGCGCTACGGCAACCGCGACGTGGAGACCCTGGTGCGCGCGCCGATCGTGGCCGAGGCCAGCATGCCGCGGGTGATGGCGCCGGGCGACCGCAGCACGGTGACCCTGGACGTGCAGAACTTCACCGGCCAGCCGGGCGAGTTCAAGGTGCGGGTGGATGGCGAAGGCCCGCTGGCGATCGCCGACAACGCGCGCAGCGCCAAGCTGGGCAAGGACGGCAAGGCCACGCTGAGCTTCCCGCTGGTGGCGCAGGAAGGCTACACCGTGGCCAAGGTGCGGGTGCGGGTGGAAGGCAATGGCTATGCCGCCGACCGCCGCTACGACCTGCCGGTGCGCGCGGCGTGGCCGTCGGTGCTGCGCACGCAGACCCGAGTGCTGGACACGCTGGCGCCGGTGACCCTGGGCGCCAGCGATGCCGAAGGCCTGATGGCCGGCTCGGTCAATGCGCGCATGCTGGTCAGCGCCTTGCCGCCGATCCCGTTCGCCAGCGCCCTGCAGGGCGCGCTGGAATACCCCTACGGTTGCGCCGAGCAGACCACCAGCAAGGGCTACGCGGCGTTGCTGCTCGACGACGCCACCGCGCGCCTGCTCGGGGTCAAGGGCCTGGATGCGGCCACGCGCCGCGCGCGCATGGAAGGCGCGTTCGGGCGGCTGGCCTCGATGCAGGTCTCCAGCGGCCACTTCTCGATGTGGGGCGACGACGGCTACGTCAATCCGGGGCTGACCCCGTACATCGCCGAGTTCCTGCTCGACGCCAAGGACGCCGGCTTCGCGGTGCCCGACAACGTGCTGCAGAAGGCGTTGAACCGGCTCAGCGAGGACCTGCTGTCCGGCGGCAACAACTTCTACGGCCAGGACCGCCGCGAGAACCTGAAGTTCGCCAACCAGGCCTGGTCCGGCTATGTGCTGGCGCGGGTCAACCGCGCGCCGCTGGGCACGCTGCGCGCGCTGTACGACAACGACCGCAGCAAGGCGCTGACCGGCCTGTCGCTCGTGCACCTGGGCGTGGCGCTGTCGCTGCAGGGCGACAAGAAGCGCGGCGAAGCGGCCATCGCCGCCGGTTTCGCCAAGGACAGCGCCGACCGGCCGCGCTACTTCGGCGACTACGGCAGCGTGGTCCGCGACGACGCGCTGATGATCGCGCTGCTGCACGAGCGCGGCCTGGCCAAGCCCGAGTACGACGCACGGGTGATGGCGCTGGGCCGCGAACTGGACGCGCGCCGCCGCGGTGGCTGGCTGTGGCTGAGCACGCAGGAGCAGGTGGCGCTGGCGCGCATGGGCAAGGCCTTGCTCAACAGCCAGACCGCGCAGGTGTCCGGGCAGTTGAGCATCGGCGACAGCAGCGAGGCGATCGCCCCGGCCAAGGCCTTCGGCCGCCAGTTCGGCGAGGCCGAGCTGGCGCGCGGCGTGCACTTCGTGCCGCAGGGCCAGCCGCCGCTGTACGCCAGCCTGGAGATCGCCGGCGTGCCGCGCACCCCGTCGGCGGCCGACGACAGCACGCTGAAGGTGGAGCGCAGCTTCTACGGCACCGACGGCAAGCCGTGGACGCCGCAGCCGTTGAAGGAGGGCGAGGCGCTGATCGTGCGCGTCACCATCACCTCCGACACCAGCATGCCCGACGCGTTGCTGACCGACCTGCTGCCGGCCGGCCTGGAGATCGAGAACTTCAACCTGGGCGACGCCAAGCAGTGGGCCGACGTGGTGGTGGACGGCATCGAGATCAGCGACCGCTCCAACGCCGCCGACGTCAAGCACGAGGAGTTCCGCGACGACCGCTACGTGGCCGCGCTGAGCCTGTCGGCGGGCAGCAAGGCGCAGGTGTTCTACCTGGTGCGCGCGGTGACCCCGGGCACCTACACGGTGCCGCCGTCGCTGGTCGAGGACATGTACCGCCCCGACCTGCGCGGGGTGGGGCGCAGCAACCCCGGCACGATCAACGTCGTGCAGCCCTGACCTGCTCCCCTCTCCCTTCGGGAGAGGGGCCGGGGGTGAGGGTCCGACCGCCAGGGAGCCCCACCAGCACGCCGCACCAAACTCCCCTCTCCCTCCGGGAGAGGGTCCGGGGGTGAGGGTCCGACCGCCAGAGAACCCCACCAGCAACCCCGCACAACCCCCCAGGGGCCTGGGGTGAGGGTCCGCCGGACAGCACTGTCAGCCAGAAGGGGCAGCTACCATGACCGCCGCACCCAGCGCGCCGCCGCCGGCGCACGCCTGGTCCGCCGCTGCGTCCCCCTCTCGTTCCTGGAGCTTGTCATGCCCCCCGCATCCTCCCCGCCTGCCGCATCCCACTTGGACACCGTGGTATTCGATCTCGGCGGTGTCCTGATCGACTGGAATCCGCGCCATCTGTACCGCCGTCTGTTCGACGACGAGGCAGCGATGGAAGCCTTCCTGCGCGAGGTGTGCAGTCCGCAGTGGAACGAGCGCCAGGATGCCGGGCGGCCATGGCAGGAGGCGGTGGCCGAACTGAGCGCGCTGCATCCGACGCATGCGCCGATGATCGCCGCCTACCACGCGCGTTGGCCGGAGATGCTCGGCGGGGCGCTGGACGCCACGGTGGCGGTGCTGGAGGAACTGCGCGGGCAGGGCGTGCGGCTGTACGCGTTGACCAACTGGTCGCACGAGACCTTCCCGATCGCGCGCGAACGCTATCCGTTCCTGCAGTGGTTCGAAGGCGTGCTGGTGTCGGGCGAGGAGCGCCTGGTCAAACCGGACCCGGCGATCTTCGCGCTGCTGTGCGAACGTTATGCGATCGACCCGGCGCGGGCGGTGTTCATCGACGACGCGCCGCGCAACGTGCACGCCGCCGCGGCCACCGGCATGCATGCGCTGCAGTTCCGCGACGCCGTCACCTTGCGTGAGGACCTGGTCGCGCTGGGCCTGCTGCCGCCGCGCGCGCCAGCGCCCTGATCCGCGCCACGCCGCGCCGTCGCCAGCGCAGCGCCCTGGCGATCACGGTGCCGGCGCCGTTGCGCCGGCAGCGATGCCATTGGCCGCTCCAAGCCCTGCGAGCGGCCGGCCGTTGGCCGATGCCGTACGAAACGCCGTGGCCACTGCCGCGCGGGCGCTGTCGTCAGGCTTTCCGCTGGCCGCCATCGCAGCGTCATATCCCTGGGATTAAATAACGAACTTTAAGTTACTTAATTCGGTCAACCAGGGGACATCGCCATGCAACCACTCACCCATCGGCGCCGCGCGCTGATCGTCTGCGCGCTCGCCGCCAGCTGCCAGGCCGCGCTCGCGCAAGATGCCGCGTCCACCACGGCGACGCTCGCTGCCGACGCCAGTGCCGTCGCGGCCGCCACCGCACCGGCCGTCGGCGACGCCACGCCCGACACCACGCCCAACGCCGCCGCCAGCGGCGACGGCACCACCACGCTGTCCAGCGTGATGGTCACCGGCGTGCGCAAGGCCAACGCCGCCGCGATCGAGAGCAAGCGCGCGGCCACCAACATCACCGACGTGGTCAGCTCCACCGACGTGCGTGCGCTGCCGGACACCACCATCGTCGAGGCGCTGCGCCGCATCCCCGGCCTGTCGGTGCTGCCGGCCACCGACAACGAACATCCGCGCGACGAAGCCGCCACCCCGGTGCTGCGCGGCCTCGGCCCGTCCTACAACAACGTCACCATCGACGGCCTGACCGTGGCCTCGCCGGGCACGCCCAACGGCACGCTGGGCTCGATCACCCGCGGCGTGCGCCTGGACATCCTGCCGGCCTCGATGGTCAGCGAACTGCAGGTCATCAAGACCTTCACCCCGGACCTGGACCCGAACGCCACCGGCGGCGCGATCAACCTCAAGACCCGCAGCGCGTTCGAGAACGGCGGCAAGCCGTTCTTCACCGCCGAGGCCTCGCTGGGCCATGCCAACGACGTCGGCAAGCCGCGCGACCAGGACGACCCGGGCTATCGCCTGCTCGCCACCGGCAGCCGCACCTTCGGCAGCGAAGGGCAGTACGGCCTGACCCTGTCCGGCAACTACCAGACGCTGAGCAGCTACACCGAAACCCACATGACCACCGACACGGTGCACTACGGGTTCTACGACAGCACCGGCGCGCTGCAGAGCGGCACCAACCTGGGCAACGGCTGGGCCGTGCCGCAGCAGGACAAGTACTGGTACGTGATGGACAAGCGCGACCGCTACGGCCTCACCGGCAAGTTCGAGGCGCGGCTGAGTGAATCCCTGCAGGCCTACGCCATGGCCGGCTACTACTATTTCCGCGACAACATGGAGCGCAACGAGGTCATCCTCGATCCGCGCAACCGCAACCGCGTCTACAACCAGACCGCCACCAGTGGCACCTACCCGGTCGGCGACGTGGAAGTGGGCTACTCCAACCAGATCACCACCACCCGCACCAAGCTCGGCCAGACCGGTTTCGAATGGCGCCCGGACGACCGCCAGGTGCTGTCGGCGCGCGCGTCCTGGTCCGATGCCACCTATGCCGAACCGATCAAGATGATCAAGTACGTCACCGGCGCGCAGCGCCCGGCGGCGGTGCCGACCGGGCAGACCGGCCCCGGCGTCACCGTGGTGCCGACGGCGGCCTATGGCTTCAACTACGACACCTCTGCACTCAACCAGCGCTTCCCGATGGCGGCGCAGGCGTACTACAACTACGACAACTACAGCCTGCTGTACTGGCGTCCGGACTACCAGCGCAATGCGCGCGACAAGGTGCTCACCGGGCGCCTGGACTACGCCTTCAACCGTGGCGAGATGGACCGCGGTTTCGGCTTCGGCGGCGGCCTGAGCTACACCCGCGACGAACCCGGCTTCGACATCTACCGCGTCGAATACCAGCCCAACCGCAGCGCGCCGCCGCTGAAGATCGCCGACGTGCTGGCGCCGTCCAACGCGCCGATGCGCTACCTGGGCCTGAACCTGATCGCGATCGATCCGGACAAGGCCAACCAGATCCTCAGCGCCACGCCGCTGAGCGCGTTCAACCGCACCGACCAGAGCGCCTTCAGCAACCAGGACAACTTCAGCCATCGCGAAGAAATCTTCGGTGCCTACGGCCTGGTCGGCTATCGCACCGACGATTTCGATGTGGAAGCCGGCCTGCACTACGACCATACCGACCAGTCCACGGTCGGCCGCCAGCGGCAACTGGACGCGGCCACCGGCAGCTACGTCTACGTCGATGCGCCCACCGATTCGCGCTACGCCAAGGTGCTGCCGTCGGCGGTGATGACCTACCACGTCAACGACCGCCTCGACCTGCGCGCCGGCGCCAGCCGCACGCTCGGCCGTCCGCCCTACGACGCCTACGCCGCGCGCACCTCGATCGGCTTCGTCAACAGCAGCGACATGGGCAATCCCAACGCGCAGGGCGTGACCGTCACCATCGGCAATCCCGACATCAAGCCGCGCGTGTCCACCAACCTGGACCTGTCGCTGGAATGGCGCCTGCCCGACGATTTCGACGGCATGCTCGCCGCGGCACTGTTCGACAAGCGCATCCAGGACGAGATCTTCACCCTCTCGCGCACCGACCAGTTCAGCTTCAACGGCACCACCTATTCCAACGTGCTGATCAGCACTCCGGCCAACGCCGCCAAGGCGCACGTGCGCGGCCTGGAACTGAGCGCAGTGTTCAACACCCTGTTCCCGGGCGTGCCGGCGCTGTCCGGCCTGGGCGCCAGCGCCAACCTGGCGCTGCTCGATGGCGGCATGGACGTGCCGTTCACCAGCGGCAGCGCGCCCAACCTGGTGCAGAGCCAGCGCACCGTCGATCGCCTGGTCGGGCAGCCGGACTACACCGCCAACGCCTCGCTGTTCTACACCGTCGGCGGCGTCGAACTGCGTGCGGCCTACAACCGCCAGGGCAAGGCGCTGCGCGCCATCGTCAGCAACATCGCTTGGCAGGATCTGTACTGGGCGCCGCGTTCGCAGCTGGACCTGTCGGCGACCTGGGCGGTGAGCAAGCAGCTCAGCGTGGTCGGCCAGATCAGCAATGTCACCCACAGCCGCCTCACCAGCTTCACCGGCCCCGGCGAGAACCTGCTGAAGGACAGTTATTCGATGCCGACCACCTACTGGCTCGGCCTGCGCTTCACCCCGTCGCTGTGACCGTTGCCGGAGACCTTCCATGAACCTGCTTTTCTCGCGCGGCGCGATCATTGCCGCACTGCTGACCGCGACGGCCCCGGCCATCGCCGCCATCGCCCCGATCCAGGCGCGCCTGGCCGCACCCGACGGCGGCATCTTCGTCGTCGCCCACCGCGGCTGCCACAATCCCGCGCCCGCGCACGGCTTTCCCGGGCACGCACCGGAGAACTCGCTGCTGGGGCTGGAGCGCTGCGTGACGCTGGGCGTGGACATGCTCGAAACCGACATCCGCCGCGCCGGCGACGGCACCCTGGTGATGTTCCATGACGCCACCGTCGACCGCACCACCGACGGCACCGGCAAGGTCGCCGAACTGACCTGGCCGCAACTGTCGCGGTTGCGCCTGCGCGACGACGAGGGCGGCGCCGACGCGCCGCTCACCGACCAGCATCCGCTGACCCTGCAGCAGATGCTGGCCGCGGCCAAGGGCCGGATCATGCTCAACCTCGACGTCAAGGCGCCGATCTACGCCGAGGTGGTCGAGGCGGTGCGCCGCGCCGGCATGGAGCGGCAGGTGGTGGTCAAGACCGAAGTCGGCGTCGCCAGCCAGAATCTGGCATCGATGCCGCCGTTCGACCGGATCAACTTCACCCCGGTGCTGCTCAACCCGCCGGGGACCGACGACCTGGTGCAGACCGTGCGCACCCAGACCGACGGCAAGGTGCGGCCGGTGGCGATCGAACTGCCGCGGATGCGTCTGGCCCAGTTGCCGGCGGTGACAGCGCTGGCCAGGCAGCGACAGGTGCGGCTGCTGGTCAATACGCTGTGGGAGGGCTTCGTCGCCGACGTCGGCGGCGATGCCGATGCGGTGCGCGATCCGGAGGCGGTGTGGGGGCGGCTGTACCGCGCCGGCATCGGCGCCTTCCAGACCGACGAACCCGAAGCGCTGCTGCGCTATCGCGCGTCGCTGGAAAAGCCCTGACCCGCGCATGGTCGTTCAACTGTCCGTAATCGGTCGCTGCGCGACCGCTTGCGGACGCCGCGACCGCGCGCGCAGCGGTCGCGGCGCAACGGATTCAATGGGTTAGCGCGGTTCGCCGATTGGCACGCAGCCTGCTGCACAGCAGGCATGGATATCGCGAAATCCCCGAACCGTTCGTTCTGGCGCCAGCGCCGCCGCTGGCTGGTGGCAGCCGCCGCCGTGGCGATCGTCCTGGGCGTGGCGCTGCTCGGCAGCGGCCGCGCCGCACCAAGGGTGGCGCGCAGCGAAGTGTGGATCGATGCGGCCACGCGTGGCGAAATGCGCCGCGAGGTTCGCGCCAACGGCGTGCTGGTGCCGCGGCAGATCCGCTGGATCACCGCCGGGGCCCCGGCCACCGTGCAACAGCAACGGGTCGAGGCCGGCGCGCGCGTGCTGGCCGATACGCCGATCCTGCAACTGGTCAATCCGGAACTGGAGGCCGGCCTGGATCGCGCACGCGCCGCGCTGGCCGGCGCCGATGCCGACCTGGCCGCACTGCACGCCGCGCTGGCCTCGCAACTGCTCGACCAGCAGGCGCTGCAGGCGCAGGCCGAGTCCGAGTTGCAGATCGCGCAGATCAAGGCCAAGGCCTACCGGCGCGGCCACGACGGCGGCGCGATCTCGGCGATCGATCTCACCCAAAGCCAGATCGTCGAGGCGCAGCAACGCGGCCGTGCCGATATCGAACGCAAGCGCGTCGCCGCGTTCCGGCAGAACATGGCGGCGCAACTGCGTGCGGCACAGGCACGGCGCGAGCAGGCCGCCAGTGCGCTGGCCATCGCCACGCAACAGGCCGACTCGCTGCAGGTGTGTGCCGGCAGCGACGGCATCCTGCAGCAGGTGGACGTGGAGCCCGGCCAGCGCGTCGAGGCCGGCGCGAAGCTGGCGCGGGTGGCGCGCCCGGACGATCTGCTGGCGCGTCTGCAGGTGCCCGAACTCCTGGCCAAGGACGTGATCGAAGGCCTGCCGGTGGCGGTGGACACGCACAACGGCGTGGTCGGCGGGCAGGTGGCACGGATCGATCCGGCGGTGCGCAGC
>NZ_AQOI01000790.1:0-3304 GCF_000364665.1 Xanthomonas sp. SHU 199 | reverse complement strand
ACGTGCGGCTGACGCCGCCGTTGCCGCCCGGCGTGCGCCCGGACCTGTCGGTGGACGGCCGCATCGTGCTCGGCACGCTGCGCGACGTGGTCAGCATCCCGCGCCCGGCGCTGGCCGTGCCCAACGCCGCCGGCAGCCTGTTCGTGCTGCGCGACGGCGGCGACACCGCGCAGCGCATCCGCGTGCGCTTCGGCGCCGCCTCCAGCGACCGTATCGAAGTCCGCGCCGGCCTGCGCGCCGGCGACCGCGTCGTGCTGTCCGACACCAGCCAGTGGAATGCCGACGCCACCTTGCGCTTACGCTAGCCTCACCAGGAGAGATCCCGCATGACCGCAGTTCCCGCACCTTCCGCCGCGCCGCTGATCCACCTGCACGGGCTCAGCAAGGTCTTCCACACCGAGGAAGTGGAAACCCACGCCCTGGCCGAGATCGCACTGGACGTGGCGCCTGGCGATTTCGTCGCCATCACCGGCCCGTCCGGCTGTGGCAAGTCGACCCTGCTGTCGATCCTGGGCCTGCTCGATGCGCCCAGCGGCGGCACCTACCGGCTCAACGGCCGCAGCGTCGCCGAGCTGGACACGGTCGGCCGCGCGCGCATCCGCAACGCCGAGATCGGCTTCATCTTCCAGGCCTTCAACCTGATCGCCGACCTCACCGTGGAAGAGAACGTGGCGCTGCCGCTGACCTACCGCGAGGGCGCCCAGCGCGGCCAGATCCGCCAGCGCGTGCGCGAGGTGCTGGAGCTGGTCGGCATGCAGCATCGCCACAAGCACTATCCGGGGCAGTTGTCCGGCGGCCAGCAGCAGCGCGTGGCGGTGGCGCGCGCACTGGCCGGCAACCCGGCGATCCTGCTCGCCGACGAACCGACCGGCAACCTGGACAGCCGCAACGGCGAGGCGGTGATGCAGTTGCTGGAACAACTGCACGACCACGGCACCACCTTGTGCATGGTCACCCACGATCCGGCGTTCGCGCGGCGCGCGCAGCGCATCGTGCACATGCTCGACGGCCGCATCGTCGACGAAGACACCTTCGAGCGGTTGCGCCACGAACAGGACGTGGCGCTGCCGGCGCGCGCTGTGGGGCAGGCACGATGAGCGCCGCCCTGCAGTGGGCCGAGATGCGGCAATCCTGGCGCACGCTCGCGCGCAAGCCGGGCTATCTGCTGCTGGCGGTGCTGACCCTGGCGCTGGGCGTGGCCACCACCACCGCGGTGTTCGCGCTGCTCGACCAGGCCTTGCTGAAGCCGCTGCCGTTCCCGCAACCGGAGCGGCTGGTCACCCTCGGCCTGTACAGCGACCCTGGCCGCAATGTCGCTGCGCCCGGCCATTACCCGGTGTTGCGGCGCATGTCGAGCCTGCAGTCCACCGGCATCGCGCGCGGGTTTCCGGTGCCGGCCAACGTCGCCCGCGGCGCTGCCAGCGAGGTGGTCGCGTCGATCAGTGCCGATGCCGGCTTCCTGCGCACGCTCGGCCTGCCGATGGCGGCCGGGCGCAACTTCAACGACGAGGAAAGCCGGCCCGGCGGGCCGCAGGCGGTGATCCTCAGCCATCGTTTCTGGCAACGCTATTTCGATGGCGACCCGTCTGCGGTGGGACGCACCCTGCAGGTGGAAGGCAAGCCGGTGCAGATCGTCGGCGTGCTGCCGGCGGCCTTCCCCTGGGCCGAGCCGTTCGACCTGATCCGCAACATGCAGCCGGACCTGGCCGCGACCAACCTGTCCACCAACGAGATCGTGGTGGCGCGGTTGCGGCCCGGCGTCAGCGTGGCCGCGGCGTCCGCGCAGACCGCGACGACGCTCCAGGCCTTGTTGCGCAACAGCCCGCACATGGACGCGTCGTGGTGGGCGTCGCTGCAGCGACGGCCGCCCAACGCGCTGCCGCTGCAGGACAGCCTGTACGCCGCCAACAGCGGCAACACGCTGTGGCTGTTCTTCGCCGCGGCCGCCTGCGTGCTGCTGATCGCCGCGATCAACCTCACCAGCCTGATGCTGTTGCGCGCGCTCGGGCGCAGCCACGACAGCGCGGTGCGTGCCGCGCTGGGCGCATCTTGGCTGCGCTTGAGCCTGCCGGCATTGGCCGAAGGCGTGCTGATCGGCGCGCTCGGCAGCCTGGCCGGCCTGGTGCTGGCTTGGCTTGGCCTACGTCTGCTCGGCGGCTGGGTGCCGCTGATGTGGATGCGCGGCGAGGCGCCGCATCTGAGCGGCGCCAGCGTGCTGTTCGCGCTGCTCGCCGGCGGCGCGACGGCGCTGTTGGCCGCAGCGCTGGGCATCGTGCGCGGCCGCCGCCGCAATCTGGTGACGGAACTGGCTGGTGGTGGGCGCGGCGGCTGGAGCCTGCAGGCCGGCCGCCTCGGCCGTGTCCTGGTGATCGCGCAGGTTGCCATCGCCGTGGTGCTGCTGATCGGCGCGGCCCTGTTCACCCGCACCCTGCAGAAGCTGGCGGAGGTGCCGATGGGCTTCGAGAGCCGCTCGGCGGTGGTGTTCACCCTGGCGCCGGTGAAGGAGCGCTACGTCACCGCGGCCGATGCGGTGGAGCAGACCCGGCGCATCGTCGCGCGCTTGCAGCAGGTGCCGGGCATCGACCGCGTGGGGGTGTCGACCAATCCGCCGACGGCGACGCGGTTGAGCTGGAGCGTGGAGATCGATGGCGCGCCGTCCGTCGACAGCCAGTACCGGTTGGCCACGCCGCAGTTCCTGGAGGTCTTCCGCATTCCCTTGCTGGCCGGGCGCGGGATCGCCGACAGCGATGTGGCCGGAGGCGAGCGGGTCTGCGTGGTCAGCGCCAGCTTCGCTGCGCGTTACCTGCACGGGCAGGCGCTCGGCAAGATCGTCAGCTTGCCCGACGACGGCGGCGACCAGCGCGTGTCGATGCGCGTGGTCGGCGTGGTCGGCGACGTGCGCCACACCAGCCCGGCCGAGCCACCGGAGCCGACCGTGTACCAGCCGCTGGCACAGATGAGCGAGCCGATGTGGCAGATCCTCCGCGGCTTCGGCGCGCTGACCTATGCGGTGCATCTGCGGGCCGGCGCACTGGGTGCCGACGAGCGCGCGCTGCGTGCCGCCATCGACGAAGTGGCGCCACAGCAGCCGATCGCCGAGCTGCAACCGATGCAGGCGCTGGTCGCCAGCACCACCGGCGAACAGAAGCTCAACCTGCTGCTGGTCGGCCTGTTCGCGGGGCTGGCGCTGTTGCTGGCCGCGGTCGGCCTGTATGCGGTGATGGCAGTGGCGGTGGCCGCGCGCCAGCACGAGTTCGGCGTGCGCGCCGCGCTCGGCGCACCGCCGGCGCGGCTGCGGCGGCAG
>NZ_AQOI01000789.1:0-2560 GCF_000364665.1 Xanthomonas sp. SHU 199 | reverse complement strand
TGCGCCGCTGCGGCTGGTGCGCACGGCAGTCCCGACCATCGAGGCCGATTGAGCGGCCATACCGTTGCGATAGAAACAATCACGCACGACACGCCGATTCGCACCACGGCGCGGTTCAAGCTATCGCCGCGCTAGTCGATATCAGGATCACGCTTCGTGGTCCGCGCACGTCACCGCCGGATCACCAACGCGACCGTTCAGGGAGCACGTGATGCCCAGCCGCCGACATCCGCCATCGTCCCCCCTCCCGTCGCGGCGCCGCGGCGCCGCACGCGCGCCCCTGTTCGGCATGGGTTCCCGCCCGCCTGCGCGCGCCGCCACTGGCGCAGCGCTGCCCTCGCCCCGCTTCGTCTTCGCCGGCTGACCGCCGGCCCCCCTGCCTTTTTTCAACCCGCTGCTGCACATGGAATGCCCATGAACGTACTTGCGCACCTGAAAATCCGCGACAAGCTGATCTTCGCCTTCGCCGTGACCACGCTGCTGACGGTCGTACTGGGGGGCTTTACCTACTCCCGGACCAACCTGTCCATCGCCGAGCTCAAGCACATCCAGCACGATTGGGTGCCGGCGACCCAGGCACTGGCCGAGGTGCGCGCGCAACTGGGCGAATTCCGTACCTACGAACTGGCGCAACTGTCGCGCGCCGGCGATCCCCAGGCCCAGGCCGATTACTTCAAGCGCATGCAGAAGGTGCGCACGGAGGTGGCGAAGAACCAGCAGGTCATCGCCGCGATGATGCGCGACCAGAAGCAGGTGCAGATGTACGCCGGCGTGCAGGAGACGCTGAAGGCCTACCTGCAGGCCAACACCGAGATGGGCGCGGCGCTGCGCGCCGGCGACGTGGCCGGCGCACAGAAGATCTCCGACACCCAGTCGCGGACGCTGCGCCGGACCCTGTTCGAGCGCATCGTGGCGCTGACCCAGTACAACGTCGCCGAACTGAACCGGGAGATGGAGCGCGCCGACAGCCAGCTGGCCAACACCAAGACCCTGATCGTGACGCTGCTCGGGCTGGCCGTGCTGTTCGCCAGCGTCACCGCCTGGCTGATCGCGCGCGGGATGGCACGCCAACTGCACGCGGCCAAGCGCCTGTCGCAGGCGGTGGCACGCGGCGAACTGGAGGGCGCCACCTATCCGCACGGCAAGGACGAGATCGGCGAGCTGATGGACGACATGCTGATCATGCGCTCGCGCATCCACAGCGTGATCCGCGCCCAAGACGAGATGGCCCGGCAGCACGCGTGCGGCACCATCAGCTACCGCATGGACGAGAACGCCTTCCCCGGCGAGTACGGGCAGATGGTCAAGGGCACCAACGAACTGGTGGCCTCGCACATCGCAGTGAAGATGCGCCTGCTGCAGATCATCCAGCGCTATGCGATCGGCGACCTGTCCGAGGACATGGACCGCCTGCCCGGCGAGAAGGCCGTGCTCACCGAAACCATGGACATGGCCAAGCAGAACCTGACCGCGATGAGCGAGCAGATCAAGCAGCTGGCGGAGGCGGCCGCGGCCGGCGCCTTCGGCACGCGCGGCGACCCGGAACGTTTCCAGTACGGGTTCCGGGTGATGGTGCAGGATCTCAACGCGATGATGGAGGTCAGCGACCGCAACCTGGGCGAGCTGTCCACGCTGCTGCGGGCCATCGCCGCCGGCGACCTGACCGCGCGCATGCACGGCGAGTTCCATGGCGTGTTCGGTCGCATGCGCGACGACGCCAACGCCACCGCCGCGCAGCTGGCGGCGATCGTCGGCCGCATCCATGCCGCCGCCGCCAACATCAATGTCGCCTCCACCGAGATCGCCAGCGGCAACGGCGACCTGTCGCGCCGCACCGAACAGCAGGCGGCCAGCCTGGAGCGCACCGCCGCCTCGATGGAGGAGCTGACCTCCACGGTCAAGCAGAACGCCGAGTATGCACGCCAGGCCAACCAGCTTGCGGCCGGCGCCGCCGCGGTGGCCTCGCAGGGCGGCGACGTGGTCGGCCACGTGGTCACCACCATGAACGGGATCGAGGCCTCGTCGAAGAAGATCGCCGACATCATCGGCGTGATCGACGGCATCGCCTTCCAGACCAACATCCTGGCACTGAACGCGGCCGTCGAGGCCGCGCGCGCCGGCGATCAGGGCCGCGGCTTCGCCGTGGTCGCCACCGAGGTGCGCACCCTCGCCCAGCGTTCGGCCAATGCCGCCAAGGAGATCAAGACGCTGATCGACGAGTCGGTGGGCCGCGTCGCCGAAGGCTCGGCCCTGGTCGACCAGGCGGGCCGCACCATGAGCGAGATCGTGACCTCGGTGCGCCGCGTCACCGACATCATGGGCGAGATCGCCGCCGCCTCGCAGGAGCAGTCCGCCGGCATCGAGCAGGTCAACCAGACCGTGGTGCAGATGGACGAGAGCACCCAGCAGAACGCCGCGCTGGTGGAAGAAGCCACCGCCGCGGCGCGCTCGATGGAGGAACAGGCCGGCCAGTTGGGCGCGGCCATCGCCGCTTTCAAGCTGGACACCTACCACGGCGTGGCCGCCAACGCGCCGACTGCGCAAGCCGCGCCGGCCCCGG
>NZ_AQOI01000788.1:0-382 GCF_000364665.1 Xanthomonas sp. SHU 199 | reverse complement strand
TTCCGCGCGAGGTCGCCGCGCTGGCGCAGGCGCTCACCGCGGCCAGCGCCGACGTGCGCCACGCCGCCGCCGAGCGTGCGCTGCTGCTGGCTGGCATCTCCCACGACCTGCGCACCCCGCTGACCCGGCTGCAGTACGCGCTGGCGCTGCTGCCGCAGGTGGAGCCGGAACTGCGCGAAGGCATGGAGCGCGACATCGGCGAGATCGACGCGATCCTGGCGCAGTTCATCGCCTACGCCCGCGACGGCCGCGACGAACCGGCCGTCGCGCTGGACCTGGCCGACCTCTGCCGGCAGGCGCTGGGCGCGGCGCAACCCGGCTGGGAGGCCGTCCTGCCCGCGCAGGCACCGCTGCACGGGCGGCCGCTGGCGCTGCAGCGCGC
>NZ_AQOI01000787.1:0-438 GCF_000364665.1 Xanthomonas sp. SHU 199 | reverse complement strand
CTGGCGCTGGCGCAGCGCTGCAGCGTGCGCGAAGCCGCCACCCGCGATACCGAGTGGGACGGCGAGGCACTGCCGCCGCCATGAGCCATGGCGACGCCGCCGCCGCAGCCGCCCACTACGCCGCGCAGCTGCAACGCTTCGCCGCGCTGCACGCCGGCGGCGACGCGCAGCAGTTGGCCGACAACGCACATGCGCGCATCGAGGTATTGCAGGCGGGCGACCTGGCACTGCCGGTGACGGTCGGCGAACGCCACCCCGGCAACGCCTGGGTCTGCTCGCCGCGCACCACCTATGCCGACTACGCCGCCGAGGAAGCCGCACGGCTGCTGCCGGGCACGCTGGCCGCGCCGGTGCGCGGCCTGTGCGGCGGCATCGGCGCGTGGCTGGACTGGGCACGGATCGACCGTGCGGTCACCCTCAACAACTGGCTGCTGTCCA
>NZ_AQOI01000786.1:0-487 GCF_000364665.1 Xanthomonas sp. SHU 199 | reverse complement strand
CCCTGCCCCCGCCGCTGCCGCAGAGCGGCTTGCGGGCGTTGCTGGATGCCGCACGCACGCGCTGGCCCGACCACGCGCTGTGGTTCCGCTCGCTCAACGCGGTGGACACGCCGCAGTGGCTGCACGCGCTGCAGGCCGAAGGCTTCACCCTGATCGCCAGCCGCCAGGTCTACCTGTACGAGGACTGGCCGCGACTGCTGCGCCATCGCGACCTGGCCCGCGACCTCAAGCTGGTCGACCGCCGCGACCTGCAGCGCTGCGGCAACGACGCCATCGGCGAGGCCGACTATCTGCGCATCGCCGCGCTGTATGCGCAGCTGTATCTGGAGAAGTATTCGCACTGCAATCCGGCCTACCACGCCGGCTTCCTGCGCGCCTGGCACCGCGCCGGGCTGCTGCGCTTCGACGGCTTCCGCGATGGCGACGGGCAACTGGTCTGCATCACCGGCCTGTTCGGCGTCGGCGGCACCGTCACCGCACCGATCGT
>NZ_AQOI01000785.1:0-1674 GCF_000364665.1 Xanthomonas sp. SHU 199 | reverse complement strand
ACCTGCCCCTGCCGCAGCGGCTGGCGCTGTACCGCACCCTCACCGCCTGCGGCATCGACCATGCGCGACGGTATGGCCAGCGCCTCAACCAGAGCGCCGGCGCGGCCAGTTTCAAGCGCCAGCGCGGCGGCATGCCGGTCATCGAGTACAGCGCGGTCGATGCGCGCCACCTGCCGCTGCGGCGACGCCAGCCGATCGCCGCGCTCGGCGCCCTGACCCGGCGCATCGGTGTCCCGCTGATGCGCCAGTACCGGCTGTGAGGCCAGGCAGCGCCAAGCCCGAAGGCGGGCCGTAATCGTTTTCAGCGTCGATCGCGCATGCCGCGTCGGCTGCCCGACACTGGCACTGGCATATACTTTGCTGCATCTGCAACACCTCATCGCCGCTGCGGCCCGGAACATCTGTGGAATGGATTGCGCATCTGGCCCATGCCGGCACCTTGCTGATCGTCAACGCATTGCTCGCGGCGGTGTCCTCGGCGATGTTCCTGGCGCTGTACGTCACCGGCCGCAAGGAACGGCACGCCCGCAGTCTGTTGCTGCTGACGCTGAGCTACGCCGTGTTCACCCTGGGCTTCGGCACCCTGCTGGCGCCGGCCTGGCACTACATGGACGTCTGGGTCGCGCCCGCCGGCAACGTCACCCTCGACGTGGCCACCGCACTGACGCTGTTGGCGGTAAACGCCTACCTGCGACGCCCGCTGCTGCAGTGGACATTGCTGGTCCCGGTCGCGCTGCTCTGCGCGCTGGAACTCTACAGCCTGCACTACACAGGCCTCGATCACCGCATCATGGTGATCTTCGGCGGCCTGGTACGCGGCATGCTGACCCTGGCCACCGCGGTGGCGCTGTGGCGACACGCCGACAGCACCGTGCGCACGCCGGCGCGCTTCACGGCCGTCTTCCATTTCCTGTGGGCCGGCATGGTCGGGCTGCGGGTGGTCTGGTGGGCCTTCCATCCCGACGTCGATACCAGCTACGACCCGACCACCAACTTCGGCCTGCTCTCGCGCATCGTGCTGACCGCCAGCATCACCCCCGGCTTCCTGTGGATGCTGACCCGCGAAATGAACGCGGAACTGCGGCGGCACGCCTCGCAGGATCCGCTCACCGGGGTGACCAACCGCCGGGTGATGTGGGAGCGCGGCGAGGCGGCGACCCTCGATGCCGCACGCAAGCGGGCGTCGATCGCGGTGCTGATGATCGACGTGGACCATTTCAAGGCGATCAACGACCGCTTCGGCCATGCGGTCGGCGACCAGGTGCTGGTCGCCATCGCGCAGACCCTGACGCAGCACATCCGCATGCCGGACCTGCTGGCGCGCATCGGCGGCGAGGAGTTCATGGTGCTGATTCCGCAGGGCGACGAGGCGTCGGTGCGCGATCTCGCCGAACGCCTGCGGCGGCGCATCGAGCAGCAACAGATCGATGCCGCGCCGGAGGCGCCGCTGGTGTGCACGGTGAGCATCGGCTACTGCCTGTCGTCGCCCGGGGCGCAGGCGTCCTGGCAGACCCTGGTGCTGGCCGCCGACCAGGCGCTGTACGCGGCCAAGCGCGCCGGCCGCAACCGGGTCGCCGGCACCACCATCACATGAACGCGCGCGGCGCGCGGCACACCACGCGCGTGGCGCCGGCGGCATGAGCGCCTGGCATCCGTCCCTGTACCGGCAGTGGT
>NZ_AQOI01000784.1:0-554 GCF_000364665.1 Xanthomonas sp. SHU 199 | reverse complement strand
CGAGCAGGCGGGTCAGGCCGCCGCGGCCGGCCGGCGACACGCCGTGGCGCAGCATCGCCTGCAGGCTGGGCACCGCCTCCACGCCGCGCGAGAGCAGCGCGAACATCGGGGTGTCGCCGCAGGCATCGAGCACCTCCGGCTCGGCGCCGTGCGCCAGCAGCCAGTCCACCGCCTGCGCGTTCAACGCCAGCGGCGGCTCGTGCAGCAGCGCGCCCAGTTCCTCCGCCGCGCACAGCCGCGCCAGCGCGGACAGGCCGTCGCGCGGCTGGCCCAGTTGCAGGCCTTCGCGCAGCAGTTCCAGCGGCGGACGGTCGGGCAGCCCGGCTGGGCCGGTCTCGCCCTGGCCGTCGCTGACCGCGGCCGGCAGCGGATAGTCCGGGTCCAGCGCGGACACGATCGCCCAGCGCCCGGCCTCGGCGGCCAGGTCGACGGCACGGCGGCCGCTCTGGTCCGGCTGCGCCGGCGCCACGCCCAGCTCCAGCAGGCGCCGGATCAGCCCGGGGGCGACGTGGTCGGCGGTGCAGGCCAGCAGGATCGCGTTGCGGCCATCGCCA
>NZ_AQOI01000783.1:0-778 GCF_000364665.1 Xanthomonas sp. SHU 199 | reverse complement strand
ACGCGGCCGGGGCGGGCGGCTTCCAGCCACGGCGTGCGGCCCAGCGCATCGCGCGCTTCCAGGTTGGCGCCGGCGCCGAGCAGGGCCTGCACGATCTCCACGTGGCCGGCCTGCGCCGCCTCGTGCAGCGCGCTGCGGCGCTGGCGATCGCGCGCATCGACCCGTGCCTTGTGCTTGAGCAGCAACTGCACGCCGGCCGGATCGTCTTCCTCGGTACCGGCCGCGGCCAGCAGCACCGGGCTGGCCTCGGCCGGCTCCGGCTTGGCGCCGCGCTCAAGCAGGAACTTGGCCATGCGCCAGTTACCGACCTGGCAGGCCACCGCCAGCGGGGTCAGGCCGTCGCGGTTGGCCGCGTCCAGTTCGGCAGCGGCGTCGCGCAGCAGCGCGGCCACGCCCGGGTCGGAGCTGCGCGCGGCGTGATGCAGCGGGGTGTTGCCGTCGCCGTCGCTGGCGCGCGGGTCGGCGCCGTTGGCGAGCAGGGTCATCACCGCCTCCGGGCGGCCATGCCAGCTGTCGCGGGTGGCGGCCAGCAGCGGGGTCATGCCCAGGTGCGGGCGATTGACGTCGACCCCGCGCACGATCAGTTCGCGCAACAGGCGCAGGTCCGGCAGCACCGCGGCCAGCACCGGCAGGCTGCGCTGGTCGCGCCACTCGGCGGCGGGCAGCGCATGCGGATCGGCGCCGGCCTGCAGCAGTTGCAACGCGCGATCGACGCGGCCCCCGCGGGCGGCGTCGTACAGCGCCGCATGCAGTTCGTCCTGCGCCGGCGGCGGCTCGT
>NZ_AQOI01000782.1:0-3791 GCF_000364665.1 Xanthomonas sp. SHU 199 | reverse complement strand
TGGCGGCCATCGCGGCCCCCGGCGCACGCGCGGCAGCGAAGGCCTGCTGCCCGCCCGGACCGCCCATCGGCGCAACCGGCGGCGGCGCACCGCGGTAGTCGTTGTGCACGTAGCTGCGGTTGTCGTAGTGATTATTGATGATGGTGGTGCGCGGCGCGTACACGCTGTTGCGGTAGACCACGTAGTTGGGCGCCGACGGCGGCGCGTTCCAGTTCACTCCCCAGTTGTTCCAGCCCCAGCTGTGCCACGGCGGCGCCGGTTCCAGCCAGCCGAACACGCTGTGGTGGTGGTGTTCGAGCGCGTCGCCGACCAGCACGCCGACGCCGAAGGAAATGATGCCGGCAGTGACCAGGTCGCCGGTGTCGTAGTAGGGGCGCGGCGGGCGATAGCGGTACTCGCGGTAGACGTTGACCGGTTCGCCGTAGACCACGTCGGGATCGTAACGCGGCACGTAGACCACGTCCGGCTGCGCCGGTTCGATGACGATTGTGCGGGTCGGCGGCGGCACCGCGTCGGCATAGGCCGGGGCCGGCTCCACCACGGTGCGCTGCACCACCTGCACGCGCTGCTGCGGGGTGCTGCGCAGGTGGCCCTGCGCCTGCGCGCGCTGGCGCATCACCTGCACCGCATCCAGTACCTGGTTGGGATCGTGGGCGTAGGCGTCGCCCAGCGCGCGGGTCCAGTCGCCGTTGCCGGCCAACTGGTCGACCACGTCGGGGAAGGCGGTCAGCGCCTTGACGCTGGGGTCCCAGGGTTGCGCCGCGGCCGCCTGCAGGCGGTCGGTGGCGGACAGGGTGCGGTTGTTGCGCAGCCAATCCTGCGCGGACACCACCTGGTCCGGGTACACCGAGGCGGCCAGGGTCTGCGCCAGCAGCTTGTCCGGGAACAGCGCGATCGGCGCGACCAGTTGATACAGCTGATCGGCGGTGGGTGGGACGTAGGGTGCAGGTGCGGGCGCTGCGGCGGGGGCGGGCGCATCGGCCTGGGCCGCAGGAGTGGGCGTGTCCTGCCGCTGGCAGGCGCCCAGCGCCACCACGCTCAGGGCGGTGAACAGGGCCAGCCTGGCCGGGGGCAGGGGACGGAGATCCATGCGACACCTCATCGAGCGGGGCGAAGGTGGCCGCAGCATGCGCCGCCGTGGGTGTCTGCGACCTTTCTGCGCGGCGTGCTCGCGCAGGCCAGCGAGCGCGCGTTCAGCCGGCGTCGGCCGCTGCCATCAGACCGGTGCGGACAGGCGGAACAGCACCAGGCTGAGCGCCAGCGTGGCCATGCCTGCGACCAGGCCGTATACCGTCTCGTGCCCCTGCGCGTAGCGCTTGGCGGCTGGCAACAATTCGTCCAGGGCCAGGAACACCATCACCCCGGCGATTAGCCCGAACACCGCGCCGAACACCGCATCGGACAAAAAGCGCGCCAGCGCGACGTAGCCGATCAGGGCGCCGATCGGCTCGGCCAGGCCGGATAGCAGGCTGGCGGCGAAGGCATAGGACTTGCGCCCGGTGGCGTAATGCACCGGCACTGCGATGGCGATGCCCTCGGGGATGTTGTGCACGGCGATGGCGAAGGCCAGCGGCATGCCCACCGCCGGACTCTCCAGCGTCGCGAAGAAGGTGGCCAGACCCTCCGGAAAGTTGTGCGCGGTGATCGCCACCGCGGTGAGCAGACCGACGCGCTTGACGTAGGCGCGGTTGTCGTCGCGGAACAGCGGGTCGCGGCTGTTGAGGCTTTCGTGCGGATTGGGCACCAGCCGGTCGATGGCCACGATCAGCACCATGCCGGCCAGGAATGCCAGGGTGGCATAGGCCTGGCCCAGGCGCGGATCGAAGGCGGCGCTGAAGGCGGCGATCGATTTGCCGAGGATCTCGGTCAGCGACACGTACACCATCGCGCCGGCGGAGAACGCCAGGCCGAAGGCGAGCAGGCGCGGATTGGGTCCTTTGCTGAACAACACCAGCACGCTGCCCAGGCCGGTGGCCAGGCCGGCGCCGAGGGTCACGGCGAGCGCGACCAGGACATTGTGCAGCGGGATCTCCAGCATGCGCCGACGGCTCCGAGGAAGAGGCGTCGATCAAACGCGGCGCGGTGCGGGCGTCGCGTGAAGGCGCGCGATGCGCGCCCGTGGTTCAGCCGGCCTTGTGCGCCTGCGCGTCCAGCGCGAAGCAACGGTCCGGGCGCGGCTGCGGCGGATTGAAGTTGACCGGCACCTGGATGGTCCACGGCACCGCCTGGCCGTTGCGGGTAGCGGGATTGAAGGTCCAGCCGCGCACGGCTTGCTGCGCCGAGGCGTCGAGCTTGGCCTGGCCGCTGCCGGTGACCACGTCGACTTCGGTGGGCTTGCCCTGCACGCCGACCACCACCTTCAGCACCACGGTGCCGCCGATGCCGGCGCAGGCCACGTCGATCGGGTAGTCCGGCGGCGGTGTCTTCACCGCGCCGACCTCGGTCGGCGGCTGGGTCACGGTGTGTTGCTGGGATTGCTGGGATTGGCCGCAGGCGCTGAGCAGCACGGCGCTCAGGCAGGCCAGGGGGAGCAGACGGCGGGCGGCAACGGTCATGTGGGTCATTCCGGAAGAGCGGACGCCTTGGCGGCGCAGATGAAGTCGTTCTCGCTGAGGCCACCGACGTCGTGGGTGGAATAGCGCACCACCACGCGGTCGTAGTGCACGCCCAGGTCCGGGTGGTGGTCTTCGCGGTGCGCGATCCAGGCCAGCGCGTTGACGAAGGCCAGGGTGCGGTAATAGTCGGGGAAGCGGAAGGTGCGGCTGATCGCGTTGCCGTTCTCGACCACTTCCCAGCCGGGCACCTGCGGCAGCAGTTCGGCCAGGCGCGCCTGGGTCAGTCTGTATTCGCTGCCCTTGCAGGGCGAGCAATGGGCCTGGGCGAGCGGGATCAGGTCGTTCATGGAAGGTCTCTGCGGTGGAACGGACAGGGCCGGTCAAGATACCGCCCGCGATGAGCGCAGGGCGTGGAAGGGTCTAGAATACCCGCATGATCCAGATCTCAGACAACGCACAGGCCCATTTCCGCAAGCTGCTCGAACGCGAGGCCGTGCCCGGCATGGGCGTGCGCCTGAGCGCGGTCGATGCCGGCACCCCGCGCGCCGATGCGCGGCTGGAGTTCGCCGAGCCGGCGGACCTGGCCGGCGACGAATGGGCGATCGATTGCGACGGTTTCACTCTGTATGTGGCGGCCGACAGCGTCGGCTGGCTCGACGGCGCCGAAATCGACTACGTCACCCAGGGCACTGGCCAGCAGCTCACCATCAAGGCGCCGAAGATCAAGGGCGAAGCCCCGGGCGAGGCGGCCTCGCTGGTGGAGCGGGTGCGCTGGGTGGTGGAGAACGAGGTCAATCCGCAGTTGGCCCAGCACGGCGGCCGCGTGGCGGTGCAGGAAGTCTCCGCCGACGGCGTGGTGCTGCTGCGCTTCGGCGGCGGCTGCCACGGCTGCGGCATGGCCGACGTGACCTTGAAACAGGGCATCGAGAAGACGCTGATGGGCCGCGTGCCGGAGGTGACCGCGGTGCGCGACGCCACCGACCACGACAGCGGCAGCGCTCCCTACATCCCGCGCGATTCGGCCGCCTGACGTTTCGCTGCCGGTGACGCGCGCCGCCGACATCCTCGATGTGTTGTTGGCGCGCACGCCGCGCAAGCTGCTGCGCGATCGCCGCACCGGCCTGCCGTATGCATGGGCGCACTGGATCGCGGCGCAGCCTGCGCTGCCGCGGCCGTTCGCGGCCCCCGAACTGATCGCGGCGATGCCGTCGGCGCAGCCGCCGGCGACCCTGCGCC
>NZ_AQOI01000781.1:0-4058 GCF_000364665.1 Xanthomonas sp. SHU 199 | reverse complement strand
ACTTCCCGCCGCACGGCCGCCGCGGCATCACCGGCGGCCGGGTCACCGGCTTCGGCAGCGTGGCCCTGGCCGACTACATCGCCGGCAGCCGCGCGCGCCTGCGCGTGATCCCGATGATCGAGAGCGCCGCCGGCGTGCGCGCCCTGCCGCAGGTCCTGCAGGTGCCCGGCGTGTCGCTGGTGATGGAAGGCGCGCTGGACCTGGCGCTGGACCTGGGCGTCGGCCCGCAGCCCACCCATCCGCAGGTCTGGGAACAGCTGCTGGCGATCGACGCGGCCTGCCGCGCCGCCGGCGTTCCCTTCTGCCCCAATCCCCGCGACGCCGCGCAACGCGCGCACTGGCTGGCGCAGGCGGACCTGCAGTGGCTGTTCGCCGGCGAAGACCGCGCGTTGCTGCAGGCCGCGTTGCGCCAGCGCGCGGCCGACCTGCGCAGCCCCTGACCGTTTTCGTGCCTCTGGAGTCGTCGTCTTGATCGCTTCGCTTTCCCCTTCGCTGCTGGCCGTCGCCCTCGTCGCCGCCATGCTCGCCCCCTCCAGCGCGTGCGCCGAGGACACTCCGCCCGACGCCGACGCGCAGGCGCGGATCCGCCAGCTCGACGCGGTGCAGGTGCAGGGCAGCCTGCTCGGCCGCTCCACCGTCGAGGACGTGCAGCACTACGCCGGCAGCCGCCAGGTGATCGACAACACGCAACTGCGCACCGGCGCCAACCGCTCGCTGGACGACGCGCTGCAGAAGGTGCCGGGCATCAAGGTGTTCGACGAGACCGGCACCGGCGCGCTGCCGCAGATCATGCTGCGCGGCCTGTACGAGAGCCGCAGCGGCCGCGTGCAGGTGCTGGAGGACGGCATTCCACTGGCGCTGGCGCCGTACGGGCAGACCAGCCTGTCGCTGTTCCCGGTCGGCCTGAACCAGGTCGACCGCATCGACATCGTGCGCGGCGGCGCGGCGGTGCAGTACGGCCCCAACAACGTCGGCGGCGTGATCAACCTGATCAGCCCGGACATCCCCACCACCTGGACCACCACGCTGGGCCAGAAGGTCACCGCCGGCGGCGCTGGGCATTACCTGGGCGACACCGCGATCAGCACCGGCGGCTACGCCAGCGATACCTTCGGCCTGCAACTGGACGCCAACTGGACCAAGGGCGACTACTGGCGCGAGCACAGCGCCACCGACATCAAGAACCTGCGCCTGCGCGCGGAATGGTGGCTGGCACCGGACAAGCTGCTCAAGGCCAGCGTGCAGCGCTACGTCGCCGACATGGACATGGCCGGCGCCTTGTCCACCGCCGACTACCTGCGCGATCCACGCCAGTCGACGCGGCCGCTGGACGCATTCAACGGCCGCACCACGCGCGCCTCGCTGGTCTACCAGCAGGACTTCGGCGATGTGGGGCCGTTCCAGGACCTGCGCCTGGACTGGAGCAACTTCAGCGCGCGCAGCAGCCGCAACTTCATCGTCGGCATGCGCTCGGCGGCCAGCGAGACCTGGCGCCCCGACCTGCCGCCGCAACTGCGGCAGAGCGCCCCACGCGATTTCCGCGTCTACGGCAGCGAGCCGCGGCTGAGCTGGACGATGGGCGACGGCGCGGTGCGCCAGCAGTGGACGCTGGGCGCGCGCGCGATCAACGAGGACATCGACTTCCTGGTCGGCAACACCCGCCTCAGGGACGGCCTGTACACCCTGGTGCGCGACTGGCGCTTCAAGGACCGCGGCGCCGCCGCCTACGTCAGCGACGCGATCGCCTTCGCCGACGGCCGCGTCACCGTCACCCCCGGCCTGCGCTACGAGCAGGTCGATTCGCGCTACTACAACCTGGCCAGCGGCGCACGCACGCGCAACAAGACCGACGACGTGCTGCCCGGCCTGACCCTGGGGTTCCAGGCCAGCCCGCAGTGGTACCTGTACGCCGACGGGCAGCGCTCGCTGCGCGCGCCGCAGGTCACCCAGATCATCTTCGGCGACAACCTCGACGCCGAACTGGCCTGGAACTACGAGGCCGGCGCACGCTACCAGCCCAATGAGCGCACCCGCGTGCAGTTCGGCGGCTACCTGATCGACTTCGACCAGCAGATCCAGCTCGACAACACCACGCGCACCTACCGCAACCTCGGCAAGACCCGCCACCAGGGCGGCGAAGTGGAAGTGCAGTGGAGCCCGGCGCAACTGCGCGCGCTGACCCTCAATGCCGGCTACGCCTACCTGGACGCGCGGCAGGAATCGGGCGTGTACGACGGCCTGCGCGTGCCCTACACCTCGCGCAACCAGCTCACCCTCGGCGCATCGTATCGGCCCGAATCCGGTCATACCACCGTCGCCGTTTCCAGCTATTACTTCAGCCGCGCCTTCAGCGATGCGGCCAACACCGTGCAGGAGAACGCGATCGGCTCGGTCGGCGAGCTGCCGGCCTACTGGGTGTGGAACGCGCAGCTGAGCCAGGTGCTCAGCGAAGGCGCCAGCGGCAAGCTCAGCGCGTCGCTGGCGGTCAACAACCTGTTCGATCGCAAGTACTGGTACCGCGGCATCGACACCAGTCCCTGGGGCCGGCAGCCGGCGCCGGGCCGCAGCGTCACCGTCGGCCTCGAGTACACGTTCTGATCCACCGCCGGCGTCGGACGACGACGCCGGCAGTCGCACCACCGCGCGCCAGCACGGCGCGCCCCCGCCCGCGGGAGACGCGGGCACCTGCAGCGGACGCAGCCGCGTCCTTCCCCTACCCAGCGCGCGCCCGATGCGATGCGCCAGGCAACCACGCGACCCTGCCGCAGCCGCGGCGCATGCCTCCCGTGTCCGCCTCCGCGCGGCCGCGCCGGCGGCGTGCGTGCGCCTGCGCCCGACGAGACCCGCACATGACCTCGCACGACGCTCCCCTGCTGCTCCTCAGCCACGTCTGCCACCCGGCGGTGACCGATGGCTTCCTCCCCGCCGCGCAGCGCCTGGGCGTGCCGGTGCTGCTGCTGACCGACCACCGCCACGCCCACCTCGAGCACTTCCGCCGCCATCCGCCCGCCGCACCGGTGCAGGTGCTGGAGTGCGACGTGTTCAATCCGCTGGGCGTGCTCGATCTGCTCGGCGGCCTGCCGCAGCCGCCGCGCGCGGTGTTCAGCAACAGCGACCACCTGCAGACCAGCGCCGCCGTGGTCGCCGCCGCGCTCGGCGTGCCGGGCAAGGATTGGCAGGTCTGCTACGCGGCCAAGAACAAGGCGGCGATGCGCCAGCGGCTGCGCGCGCTCGGCCTGCCGGCGCCGTGGTTCTGCAGCCTGGCGCCGGGTGCGATGCCGCCGGCGCAGGCACCCTGGCCGCTGATCGCCAAGCCGCGCGAAGGCGTGGCCAGCCTGGACGTGCGCCACTGCGCCGACGCGGCGGCGCTGCAGGCCTACCTCGATGATTTCTGGCAGCGCCACCCGCAGCGCAGCGTGCTGCTGGAGAGCGTGCTGGAGGGTCCGCTGTTCACCCTGGAAACGCTCGGCGACGGGCGCACCCTGCAGCCGATCGGCGGCTTCGACGTGCAACTGTCGGCGCCACCGCATTTCGTCGAATGCGAGGCGCGCTGGCGCAGCGCCATCGACACCCCGGTGCTGCAGCAGGCACTGGCGCAACTGCAGGCGTTCGGCATCGGCTTCGGCGTGTGCCACAGCGAGTTCATCCTCACCGCCGACGGCCCGGTGCTGGTGGAGATCAACTACCGCAGCATCGGCGACGGCCGCGAATTCCTGCTCGATCGCCTGTTCGGCGGACACTGGTTCGACAGTGTGCTCGGCCTGCACCTGGGCCGGCCGCTGCCGGCGCTGCAGGCGCGCCGCGCGCAGGCGCTGGTGCGCTACTACGTGGCCGAGCACGACGGCACGCTGGCCGTGGCCAGTGCCGACCACGCCAGCAGCGATGCGCACTGGGAAGCGCGCTACCGGCGCCTGCGGCAACCCGGCGACGCGATCCGCCTGAGCCACTCCAACAAGGATTACCTGGGCGTGCTGGACGTGCTCGCCGACACCGAGGCGGATCTGCAGCAGGCGTTGGTCAGCACCGAGGCGTCGCTGCACTGGCGCATCGACACCGCC
>NZ_AQOI01000780.1:0-16065 GCF_000364665.1 Xanthomonas sp. SHU 199 | reverse complement strand
CGGCGCAGTGGCTAGCGCGGCTCGGCGCCGGGCTCGACGCGGAGACCCAGGCCTTGCACCGCGCCTATGTCGAGGAAGCCGAGTGCGCGGTGCGCCAGCGCGCGCTGGCGCGGCAGGCCTACGCGCAGCAACGGGCGCTGCTGGCCACCGCGCTGGAGGCCGCCGACGCGCACGAACGCGCCTACCGCTGCGAACAACTGGCCAGCCACCGCGACCATCCGTTCTATCCCAGCGCACGCGCCAAGCTTGGCCTGGACGATGCCGACCTGCCGCGCTACGCACCGGAGTTCGGCCCCAGCTTCGCGCTGCGCTGGCTGGCGCTGCCAATCGCGCAGGTCACCCAGACCACGCCGCCGCCGGCGTTCTGGCCGCGCCCGAGCATGCTCGGCCTGGATTCGGCGCTGGACGCCGACCACGTCGCCTGGCCGCTGCATCCGCTGATCTTCGCGCGGCTGGGCGAGGACGGCTTCGCCCTGCCGGACGGCGCGATCGCCGCGCCGCAGCCGTGGCTGCAGGTGCGGCCCTCGCTATCGCTGCGCACGGTGATTCCGCTGGCGTTTCCCGATCATCATCTGAAGCTGCCGGTGCCGATGCGCACGCTCGGCGCGCTCAACCTGCGCCTGATCAAACCGTCCACGTTGTACGACGGTCACTGGTTCGAACGCGTGCTGTGCGACCTGGCCGCACACGATCCGGCGCTGGGCGAACGCTACCTGCACGTGGACGAGGCGCATGCCGGCCATGTCGGCGAAACACGCCACCTCTCCTACCTGCTGCGCCGCTATCCGGCGTTGCCGGAGGCGACCCTGGTGCCGGTGGCCGGCCTGTGCGCGACGCTACCCGATGGCCGGCCGCTGGCCGCGCACCTGGCCGACCGCTTCCATGGCGGCGACCTCACCGCCTGGTGGGACAGCTACCTGGCGCTGATGTGCCAGGTGCACCTGCGGCTGTGGCTGCGCTACGGCATCGCGCTGGAGGCCAACCAGCAGAACAGCGTGCTGATCTACGCCGCCGGCCGCGCGCCGCGGCTGCTGATGAAGGACAACGACGCGGCGCGGGTGCTGCTGCCGCGGCTGTACGCGCAACGGCCGGCGCTGGCCGCGCTGGGCACCCCGCGCGACACGCGTATCGTGGTGCAGGACGACGCCGCGCTGGCGCGGATGTTCTGCACCATCATCCTGCAACTGGATCTGCAGGCGGTGCTGGAAGGGCTGGCGGAATGGCAGCCGGGGCTGCGCGCCCCGCTGTACGCACTGCTGCGCGCGCGCCTGCACGGCACCCTGCGCGCGCTGCGCGAGGACGGCATCGACACCGCCCCGGCGCAGGCGCTGCTGGACGCGCCCACGCTGCCGGTGAAGTACCTGCTCAGCGCCGGCAGCCTGCTCGGCAAGCAGATCACCGGCGCGGCGGATATCAACAAGTTCTACGGCGACAGCGCGCCCAACCTGCTGCGCGAGGATGCACTGGCGGCGCGCGCGGTCGCGGCCGGGGCGGCGCGATGAAGCGCCTCCTCGGCCCGGTGCTGGCCGCGCATTATCTGGCCGCCTTCACCGCGCTGGGCATGCCGCTGTTCCTGCCGCAGGTGCTGCAGCAGCTCGCGCCGGGTGCGGCGATCGGCTGGAGCGGCGTGCTGTACGTGCTGCCGACGCTGTGCACTGCGCTCACCGCCAGCGCCTGGGGCCGGCTGGCCGACCGCTATGGACGCAAGCGCTCGCTGCTGCGCGCGCAACTCGGCCTGGCGCTTGGCTTCCTCATGGCCGGCTTCGCGCCGAACCTGGGCTGGCTGGTCGCCGGCTTGGTCGTGCAAGGCGCCTGCGGCGGCTCGCTGGCCGCGACCAACGCCTATCTCAGCAGCCAGGCGCAGCGTGGTTCGCTGGCGCGCGCGCTGGACTGGACCCAGTTCTCGGCACGCCTGGCGATGGTCACCGCACCGGCGCTGCTCGGCCTGGCCACCGCGCTGGGGCCGGCGCAGTCGCTGTACCGCTACCTGGCGCTGCTGCCGCTGCTGGCCTTCGCGCTGAGCTGGCGATTGCCGGCCGATCCGCCGCGCGCGCCGGCGACAACCACGTCCACGCCTTCCCTGCCGCGCACCGATGCCGCGCAGCGCCGCCAGCGCTGGGCGCTGTGGACCACGCAGTTCCTGTTCTGCTTCGCGATGGTGGTGACCTTTCCTTACTTCCTGCCGTATGCGCAGGCGCACGGCATCGGCAGCAGCGCGGTCGCCGGCCTGCTGTACAGCCTGCCGCACCTGGTCTACCTGGTGCTGATGCCGTGCTGGCACGGTCGCGATCACCGCATGTCGCCGCTGCCGGCGGGGCTGGCGCTGTTCGCCCTGGCCTGCCTGCTGCAGATGGCGCCGCCGGCGCCCGGCTGGTTGATCGCCGCGCGGCTGCTGTTCGGCCTGGGCATGTGGATGGCGCTGCGCGGCCTCAACCGCAGCCTGGCCGAGGTTGCCGGCGGGCGCGGCGCGGGCCAGTTGTTCGGCCGCTTCGATGCCGCCGGCAAGTACGCCGGCGTCGCCGGCGGCGCCGTCGCCGGTGCCCTGGTGCAAGGCCATGGCCTGGCCGTGCCGTTCCTCGCCGCCGCCGCGGCCGCCCTGCTGGCGCTGCTGCCGGCCCTGATGCTCACGTCCGTTCGGAGAACCGTCCATGTCCCCGTTGCCGATGCATGACCCGTGGTACGACAGCCTGGCGCAAGCGCAGGCGATCACCTGCTGGCTCAACTGCTACCTGCGCGAAGTCGCGCTCGATCGCGGCCTGGCCGACTTCGACTATCGCGGCCTGGACCGGCCCGGCATCGCCGCCGCCGGCGAGCGCTGGCTGCGCCTGCGCCTGCCCTCCGGCGCCACGCTGTGCGTGCGCCTGGCGCATGCCGATCGCCTGGGCCGCTGCCGCTTCGCCTCGGCGCCCTACCTGAAGGCCGACGGCCGTCCGTGGCACTGCCTGGACGCAGAGTCGCTGGTGCGCCTGCTGCTGCAGGAACTCAGCGAAGGCGAGCACGCGCCCAACCTGGAACTGCTGGCGCAGAGCGCCAACAGCATCGCCATCACCGCGCAGTTGCTGCGCCAGGCCGACGCCGCCCAGCCCACCGGCGAGGCGCTGATCGATGCCGAGCAGTCGATGCTGTGGGGCCACGCCTTCCATCCCACGCCCAAGAGCCGCGAAGGCGTGCCGCTGGAGCAGGTGCTGGCCTGCGCGCCGGAAGCGCGCAGCGCCTTCCCGCTGTTCTGGTTCCGCATCGATCCGCGCCTGTATCGCGCACAGGGCGATGACGTGCGCGCGACGCTGGCGCAGGCCGGCGGCGGCGCCGACCTGTACCCCTGCCATCCGTGGGAGGCCGAGCGCGTGCTGGCGCATCCGCTGCTGCGCCAGGCGCAGGCGCGCGGCTGGATCGAGCCGCTGGGCGAACGCGGCCTGGCGCTGCGCCCGACCTCGTCGGTGCGCACGCTGTACCACGCCGACCTCGATCATTTCCTCAAGCTGTCGGTGCATGTGCGCCTGACCAACTGCGTGCGCAAGAACGCCTGGTACGAACTGGAAAGCGCAGTGGCGCTGACCCGCCTGCTGGCGCCGGACTGGCAGGCGCTGGCGCAGCGCGTGCCTGGCTTCCACGTGCTGCTGGAGCCGGCCGCCACCGACCTGGATTTCTCCGCGCTGGACGCAGATGCACAGGCCTGCCGCGAGCTGGGCGAGAGCTTCGGCGTGCTGTACCGGCAGGCGATCCCGGCGGCGCAGCGCGCGCGCTATCGCCCGCAGGTGGCCGGTGCGCTGTTCACCAACGACGCGCGCGGCCAGCCGGCCTGCGCCGCCGCGCTGCAGGCGCTGGCGCAACGCAGCGGCAGCAGCCTGGAGGCGGCCACCGCGGCCTGGTTCCGCGCCTATGCACAGCTGCTGTTGGATGGGGTGTGGAGCGCCTGGTTCGGCTACGGCATCGTGCTGGAGCCGCACCTGCAGAATACCGTGATCGGCTGCGAGGACGGCCTGCCGACGCAGGTGTGGATCCGCGACCTGGAAGGCACCAAGCTGCTGCCGTCGCGCTGGCCGGCCGCGCGCCTGCCCGGCATGTCCGAGACCGCGCGACAGTCGCTGTACTACAGCGCCGAACGCGGCTGGAACCGCATCGCCTACTGCGCGCTGGTCAACAACCTGGCCGAAGCGATCTTCCACCTCGCCGACGGCCACGACCGCCGCGAACGCCAGCTGTGGCAGATCGTCGGCGACATCGCCCGCCGCTGGCAGCAGCGCCACGGCGCGCAGCCGGCATTGCAGGCCCTGCTCGACGGCGCGCCGCTGCCGGCCAAGAACAACCTGCGCCTGCGCCTGTTGCAACGCGCCGACCGCCATGCCGACTACAGCTTCCTGCCCAACCCGATCGGCAGCGCCGCGCTGCGGCAGGCGGCGGCATGAGCCTGTGCATCGATTCCGCTCCACTGCACGCAGCGCTGGCGCAGTTGCGCGCGCAGGCCGACGGCCCGGTCTGCGCCTACGTCTACGACCTGGCGGCGCTGCAGGCGCACGCGGCGATGCTGCGCGCGCAGCTGCCGGCCGAGTGCGAACTGTTCTACGCGGCCAAGGCCAACGCCGAGCCCCCCGTACTGCGCACGCTGGCGCCGTGGGTGGACGGTTTCGAGGCGGCCTCCGGCGGCGAACTGCAGTGGCTGCACACGCATCAGCCAGGCCGCCGGCTGCTGTTCGGCGGCCCCGGTAAACTCGACACCGAACTGCAGTTGGCCGCCAGCCTGCCCGACTGCAGCGTGCATGTGGAAAGCCTGGGCGAATTGCAGCGGCTGGCGCGCATCGCCGCATCGCGCACACGCCCGCTGTCGGTGTTCCTGCGCCTGAACATCGTGGTGCCGGGCATGCAGGACACGCGCCTGGTGATGGGCGGGCGGCCCTCGCCGTTCGGCCTGGACGTGGACGATCTGGACGCGGCCATGCAGGTACTGCGTGGCGCGAGCGGACTGCGCCTGGACGGCTTCCACTTCCACCTGCTGTCGCACCAGCGCGATGCGCAGTTGCAGTTGCGGCTGATCGCGCACTATCTGCAGACCGTGCAGGGCTGGCGCCAGGCCTACGCGCTGGGCCCGCTGACGGTGAATGCCGGCGGCGGCTTCGGCGTGGACTACGCCGATCCGGCGGCCTCGTTCGACTGGGCCGCGTTCTGCGCCGGGTTGCCGGCGCTGCTGCGCACGCACGGCCAAGGCCTGCGCCTGCGCCTGGAGCCGGGCCGCTACGTCAGCGCCGCCTGCGGCTGGTACCTGATGGAGGTGCTGGACATCAAGCGCAGCCATGGCGCGCAGTTCGCCATCGGCCGCGGCGGCACCCATCATTTCCGCACGCCTGCCGCGCAGGGCCACGACCATCCGTTCCTGGTGCTGCGCGGCACCCAGCCGCCGGTGCTGCGCGATGCGCGGGTGACCCTGGTCGGGCAACTATGCACGCCCAAGGACGTGCTGGCCCGCGACCAGCCGGTGGCCGCACTGGCGCCGGGCGACTGCCTGGCGTTCCCGCTGGCCGGCGCCTACGCCTGGAACATCTCGCACCAGCAGTTCCTGATGCATCCACCGCCGCAGATGCTGTTCCTCGACGGGCCGGCGCAGGCCGCCGACGCCTTGCCGCAGCGCCGCATTGCCGACCCGGCCACCGCCGCGTCATGATCCGGTCACCCGTGCCGGCGCACCCTGCCGGCACATCCAACCGGAGCTGCCGCCATGACCCGTTCCGCCCGCTTCGCCGCCACCTGTTTGCTGCTGAGCTTCACCGCCGCCCCACTGCTGGCCACCGCCGCGACCAAGCCGCAGACCGCACAACAGACCCTGATGGCCAAGTGCTCGGCCCAGAACAAGGGCAAGAAAGGCGATGAGTACAAGAGCGCGCAAAAGGCCTGCCTCAGCGGCGGCACCGCCCCGGCGGCGGGCAACGCCTCCCAGCAGCGGATGAAGGACTGCAACGCGCAAGCCGCGACGCAGAAACTGCAGGGCGACGCCCGCAAGACCTTCATGAGCGGTTGTCTGAAGAAGCAGTGAGCGCAGTATAGCCCCTCTCCCATCGGGAGAGGGGTTGGGGTGAGGGTACGGCGCGTAGCGTCTCGCGATGTCTAGGTGCACGAGGCTTCGCCCGTACCCTCATCCGCCCCTGCGGGGCACCTTCTCCCGATGGGAGAAGGAAAAGCGCGAGCCCCTCTCCCCCCGGGAGAGGGGTTGGGGTGAGGGTACGACAGCCAGCGAAGCAGGCAACAATCGCATTGCCAACCGCCACCGCTCCTACGAATCCCGGCTTTCCACAGCCGAACGTCTGGTCATCCCCACTCCCGAATCCCCACCGCCCACCGGCATCCCTGCATGATCCACCGGAATCGGCGCATAGTCCTCGCCGAACGCCACTTCGCCCGGCGTCCACCCTGAGCGGCGTCGCACCGCACCCCAGAAGCGCTTGAGCCCTTCCCACTGCAGCGCCACCAGGCCCAGCTCGTTGTCGCGGTCCACCATCGGGTCGCCCACGCCGGTCGGCCGCACCGGCTCGCCGTACAGCGCGGTGCCGAACAGCACGTCCCAGAACGCGAACACCTGGCCGAAGTTGCAGTTGTGCAGACCCGGCCGCTCCGGGTCCACGCGCATGTGGTGCAGGCGGTGGAACGGCGGATCGACCAGGATCTTGTCGAGCACCGGACCGAAGCCGAACCGGGTGTTGGCGTGCGACAGGTTCTGCACCAGCTCGCCGAGCAGCATCAGCCAGGCGAACTCGTCGGCCTCGATGCCGAAGGCGATGCCCACCGCGGCCAGCACGAACGACTGCAGCATGCCGTCCAGGTAGTTGCTGCGGTCGTTGGCCCAGCAGCTGAGCTGGCGTTGGCTGTGGTGCATGCTGTGCATCGCCCACCACCACGGCATCCAGTGTTGCACCCGGTGCATCCAGTAGTAGGTGAAGTCGTAGGCCAGGTAGTACAGCGCGAACAGCGCCAGCGGATGCCGGTCCAGCCACGGCCAGGCATGGCGCAGGCCGGTCTCCGGCGCCGCCGCGGCGTTGGGGTCGGCGCCGCCCAGCGCGTTCACCACCGGGGTCAGGATCAGGAACGAGAACAGCGGGAACACCCCGATCAGCATCAACCAGGTGTAGTGGAAGTCGATCCGCGCCAGCCGCCGATGTTCCCAGCGCTCGGCCGGCCACAGGCTCTCCAGCGGCCGGAACAGCACGCCGATGATGGACAGCTGCAGGGCCGCCACCATCAGCGAGGCGGCGATGTCGTGCGGATCGTCGCTGAGCCCGGTCAGGTGCAGCGCCGCCAGCAGCGGCGCCACCGCGTGGCTGGCGACCAGGTCGACCAGCGTAGACCAGGCGTGGGCAATGGACGAGACCAGGGCGATGACAGGCATGCGAAGACGGCGATGGGGGCACGACGGCCGGCGCGACAGCATGCGGCCGCTGGCTTTCGCCAAGCTGTCCGCGCCGGCCGATGCCGGCCACGCGCGGTCGTGCTAGTGCGTCGCGACGGCGTCGGGTCGCCGGCTCGGCAGCAGCGCGGCGACGATGCCCAGCAGCGGCAGGAACGACATCACCTGGTACACGAAGACGATGCCGCGGTGGTCGGCGAGCAGCCCCAGCACCGCCGCACCCAGCCCGCCCATGCCGAAGGCGAAGCCGAAGAACAGCCCGGAGATGGTGCCGATGCGTCCGGGCATCATTTCCTGCGCGTACACCAGGATGGCCGAGAACGCCGAGGACAACACGAAGCCGATCAGCACGGTCAACGCGGTGGCCGCATGCAGGCCCACGTGCGGCAGCGCCAGCGCGAACGGCGCCACGCCCAGGATCGACACCCAGATCACCGGCTTGCGGCCGATGCGGTCGCCGACCGGGCCGCCGATCAACGTGCCCAATGCCGACGCCAGCAGAAACGCGAACAGGTGCAGCTGCGCACTCTGCACCGAGATGCCGAAGCGCTGGATCAGGTAGAACGTGTAGTAGCTGCTGAGCCCGGCGATGTAGAAGTACTTGGAGAAGATCAGCAGCAGCAGGATGCCGACGATGCGCACCACCGTGGCGCGCGGCAGCGCCGGCACCGCGGCGACCGGACGCGGCGTCGCGCGCGCGGCCTGCAGGTGCAGCGCGTACCAGCGCCCGACGTAGGACAACAGGGCGATGCCGAGCAACGCCGCGCCGCCGAACCAGGCCACGCTATGGCGGCCGTTGGGCACGATCACCGCCGCGGCGATCAGCGGCCCCAGCGCGGTGCCGGTATTGCCGCCGACCTGGAACACCGACTGGGCCAGGCCATGGCGGCCGCCCGAAGCCAGCCGCGCGATGCGCGAGGATTCGGGATGGAAGATCGCCGAGCCGATTCCGACCAAGGCCGCCGCCAGCAACACCATGCCGAAGCTGGGCGCATACGCCAGCAGCAACAGCCCGCACAGCGTGGAACTCATGCCCACCGGCAGCGAATACGGCGCCGGCCGGCGATCGGTGCGCAGCCCGATCAGCGGCTGGAACAGCGAGGCGGTGATCTGGTACGTGAGGGTGATCAGGCCGACCTGGGCGAAGCTGAGCTGGAACTGGCCCTTGAGCACCGGGTACAGCGCCAGGATCAGCGACTGCATCATGTCGTTGATCAGGTGCGAGGAGGTGATCGCGGCCAGGACGCCGGACGCGACCTTGCGCGGGGCGGCGGGAGCGGCGGGAGCGGCGGGGGAGGAAACGACGGGCGCGGCAGGACGCAGCGTGGACATGGCGGGACAGGCATTGCCGGGAGTGCGTGCATGGTAGGCTGCCCTGTCCCGACCTTCTTGCGCGACATGCCCAGCAACCATCGCAAAAAGGACATGCTGGTGCCGCGCGCCGGCCGCAATGCGGACGACGCGCCCGCCGACGTGGTGTGCAAGGCCGTCGACTACCCGCCCGACAGCGCCATCGCCCCGCATCGGCATGCGCGTCATCAGTTGATCTACGCGGTCTCCGGCCTGATGGTGGTGCGCTCGGGCCAAGGCCACTGGGTGGTGCCGAGCACGCGCGCGCTGTGGATCCCCGCCGGCACCGAGCACAGCGTGCGCTGGATCGGCGTCCTGCGCATGCGCAGCCTGTACATCCGCCCCGCCGCCATCGCCGGCATGCCAGACACGCCGACGGTGATGGCGGTGGAGCCGCTGCTGGAAGCACTGATCCGCAGCGCCGCGGAGATCCCCTGGGACCACGCCGCCGACTCGCGCGACGGGCGGCTGATGCGGCTGATCCTGGACGAACTGCATGCACTGCCGGCGCTGCCGCTGTACCTGCCGCAGCCGCGCGATCCGCGCCTGCTGCGCATCGCCGCCGCGCTCGACGCCGACCCGGCCGATGCCACTACCCTGCACGCCTGGGCCACGGACCTAGGCGTGGACGTCAAGACCATCCAGCGCCTGTGCCAGCGCGAGCTGCGGATGCGCTTCGGCCAGTGGCGCCAGCAACTGCGCCTGCTGCGCGGGCTCGAACGGCTGGCCGCCGGCGACCGCATCATCGACGTGGCGGTGGAGCTGGGCTACGACAGCCCCAGCGCGTTCACCGCCATGTTCAAGCGCCAGTTCGGGCAGCCGCCGAGCCAGTTCTTCCGCTAAGCACGCGTGCAGCCCGCGGCGTGGCTCAGGCCTGCGCCAGCGCCTGCTGCAGGTCGGCGAGCAGATCGTCGATGTGCTCGATGCCCACCGACAGCCGCACCGTGTCCTCGCTGACCCCGCTGCGCTGCAATTCCTCGGGCGAGAGCTGGCGATGCGTGGTGGACGCCGGATGCGTGGCCAGCGACTTGGCGTCGCCGATGTTGACCAGGCGAGTGAACAGTTGCAGCGCATCGAGGAAGCGCGCGCCGGCGGCGCGGCCGCCGCGCAGGCCGAAGGTCAGCACGCCGGAGCCGTGGCCGCGCAGGTACTTCTGCGCCAGCGCGTGCTCGGGATGGTCCGGCAGGCCGGCGTAGTTGACCCACTCCACCTTGGCCTCGCCCTGCAGGTGCCGCGCCAGCGCCAGCGTGTTCTGGTTGATCCGGTCCATGCGCAGCGGCAACGTCTCGATGCCCTGCAGGATCTGGAACGCGTTGAACGGCGACAGCGCCGCACCGGTGTTGCGCAGCGGCACCACCCGCGCACGGCCGATGTAGGCGGCCTCGCCCAGCGCCTCGGTGTAGACCACGCCGTGGTAGCTCACGTCCGGCTCGTTGAGGCGGCGGAAGCGCTGCGCGTGCGCCGCCCACGGGAAGCGCCCGGAATCGACGATCGCCCCGCCCAGGCTGGTGCCGTGACCGCCCAAGTACTTGGTCAGCGAATGCACCACGATGTCGGCGCCGAAGTCGAACGGCCGCAGCAGGTACGGCGTGGGCACGGTGTTGTCGACGATCAGCGGTACGCCGTGGGCGTGGGCGATGGCGGCCACCGCTTCCAGGTCGGTGACGTTGCCACGCGGATTGCCGATCGACTCGACGAAGATGGCCTTGGTGCGCTCGTCAATCAGTCCGGCGAAGGCGCCGGGATCGCGATAGTCGGCGAAGCGGGTCTGGATGCTGGACAGCGGCAGCGTATGCGCGAACAGGTTGTAGGTGCCGCCGTACAGCGCGCTGGAGGAGACGATATTGTCGCCGGCCTCGGCGATGGTCTGGATGGCATAGGTCACCGCCGCCTGACCGGAGGCCACCGCCAGCGCGCCGATGCCGCCTTCCAGCGCGGCGATGCGCTGCTCCAGCACGTCGGTGGTGGGGTTCATGATGCGGCTGTAGATGTTGCCCTGCACCTTCAGGTCGAACAGGTCGGCGCCGTGCTGGGTGTCGTCGAAGGCATAGGCCACGGTCTGGTAGATCGGCACCGCCACCGCGCGGGTGGTCGGATCGGGACGGTAGCCGCCGTGCACGGCGATGGTTTCCAGCTTCCAGTTCGGGTCTGACATGGCGCGCGTCTCGGCAACGAGGGAGCGCAGACGATAGCGCCGCGCACGACGGCAGATGCAAACCTGCGGTTATGAGGCCATACCGCTGGGTTGTCAGCGCTGCGGCCGGTAACGTGGCGGCCCGCCGGGCTCAGTCATCGCCGAGCGCGCCCTGGGCGAGCAGCCAGGCACGCAAGGCTTCTGCATCCACATAGCGCTCGGCGCGCAGGCCCAGGGCACGTGCGGCCTCGACATGGACCGCCGTGTCATCGACGAACAACACCTCGTCCGCGGCCATCCCGAGTTGAGCCAGCGCATGCAGGAAGATTGCCGGCTCCGGCTTGATCGCGCCGACCTCGCTCGAATTCACCACGGCATCGAACGCGTCGGCGATGCCGAGCGCCTGCAGGTCGTGCGGCAGGCGCGAGGTGGCGTTGCTCAGCAACACCACGGGCATGCGCTGGCGCACCTGTCGCAGCAGCGCCAGCACGGGCTGGTTGAGGCGGGCCGCCGTCGGCGCGGACCAGGCAGCGACCAGCGCCGCGACGTCGGCCTCGGGCGCCAGCGCGACGAGACGCGCGACCACCTCGGCGCGCCATTGCGCATCGCTGGTGGCACCACGGATCACCGGCTCCAGCAGAGCCGGCGCGAACGCCACCGCGCGCAGACTGCCCGGGGGTACGCAGTGCGCGCGCTCAAGTTCGGCGTCGTCGGCGGGCCACAGCCGCAGCACGCCGTCCATGTCGATCAACAGCGCGCGCGCCTGCGCGACGGGCCTCATCAGGCCTTCTCGAACACCAGCTTGCCGCCCTCGGCCTCGACCTTGATGGTGTCGCCGCTGAGGAACTGGCCGGACAGGATCTGCTGCGCCAGCGGGTTCTCCAGTTGCGCCTGAATCGCGCGCTTGAGCGGGCGCGCACCGTACACCGGGTCGAAGCCGACGTTGCCGAGCAGCTCCAGCGCGCGGTCGCTCAACTCGATCTTCAACCCGCGCTCGGCCAGGCGCTTTTCCAGGCCGTGCAACTGGATGCGCGCGATCGACTTGATCTGCGCCTTGTCCAGCGGATGGAACACCACGATGTCGTCCAGGCGGTTGATGAACTCCGGGCGGAAGTGCGCCTGCACCACGCCCATCACCGCCGCCTTCATCTGCGTGTAGGCCTCGGCGCTGCCGTCGCCGCTCAGCTCCTGGATCTGGTGCGAACCCAGGTTGGAGGTCATCACGATGACGGTGTTGCGGAAGTCCACGGTGCGGCCTTGGCCATCGGTGAGGCGGCCGTCGTCGAGTACCTGCAGCAGGATGTTGAACACGTCGCTGTGCGCCTTCTCGACTTCGTCGAGCAGGATCAGCGAATACGGCCGGCGCCGCACCGCCTCGGTGAGGTAGCCGCCTTCCTCATAGCCGACATAGCCCGGAGGCGCACCGATCAGCCGCGCCACCGAATGCTTCTCCATGAACTCGCTCATGTCGATGCGGATCATCGCGTCGCTGCTGTCGAACAGGAACTCGGCCAGCGCCTTGCACAGCTCGGTCTTGCCGACGCCGGTGGGGCCCAGGAACAGGAACGAGCCGCTGGGCCGGTTCGGATCGGACAGGCCGGCGCGCGAGCGGCGCACCGCGTCGGACACCACCTTGATCGCTTCCTCCTGGCCGACCACGCGCTGGTGCAGCTCGTCCTCCATGCGCAGCAGCTTGTCGCGCTCGCCCTCGAGCATCTTGTTGACCGGGATGCCGGTCCAGCGCGACACCACCTCGGCGATCTCCTCGGCGGTGACACGGTCCTGCACCAGCTTGAAGTCGTGCTGTTCGGCTTCGTTGGCCGCGGCCAGCTGCTTCTCCAGGTTCGGCAGCAGGCCGTACTGGATCTCGCTCATCTTGGCGTAGTCCTGGCGCCGCTGCGCGGCCTCCAGTTCCACGCGCGCCTGCTCGATCTGCTCCTTGATCTTGGTCGCGCCCTGCAGCGCCGCCTTCTCCGACTTCCACACCTCGTCCAGGTCGGAGAACTCGCGCTCGAGCTTGTCGATGTCGCTCTCCAGGTCGGCCAGGCGCTGCCGCGAGGCCTCGTCCTTCTCCTTCTTCAGCATCTCGCGCTGGATCTTGAGCTGGATCAGGCGCCGCTCCAGGCGGTCCAGTTCCTCCGGCTTTGAGTCGATCTCCATGCGGATGCGGCTGGCCGCCTCGTCCATCAGGTCGATGGCCTTGTCCGGCAACTGGCGGTCGGTGATGTAGCGGTTGGACAGCGTGGCAGCGGCGACGATCGCCGGGTCGGTGATCTCCACGCCGTGATGCACCGCATAACGCTCCTTGAGCCCGCGCAGGATGGCGATGGTGTCCTCCACGCTCGGCTCGCCGACGAACACCTTCTGAAAGCGCCGCTCCAGCGCCGCATCCTTCTCGATGTACTTGCGGTACTCGTCCAGGGTGGTGGCGCCGATGCAGTGCAACTCGCCGCGCGCCAGCGCCGGCTTCAGCATGTTGCCCGCGTCCATGGCGCCATCGGCCTTGCCGGCGCCGACCATGGTGTGCAGTTCGTCGATGAACAGGATGATCTGACCCTCGTTCTTGGACAGATCGTTGAGCACGCCCTTGAGCCGCTCCTCGAACTCGCCGCGGAACTTGGCGCCGGCGATCAGCGCGCCCATGTCCAGCGACAGCACGCGCTTGCCGCGCAGGCCTTCGGGCACTTCGCCGTTGACGATGCGCTGGGCCAGGCCCTCGACGATGGCGGTCTTGCCGACGCCGGGCTCGCCGATCAGCACCGGGTTGTTCTTGGTACGCCGCTGCAGCACCTGCACGGTGCGGCGGATTTCCTCGTCGCGGCCGATCACCGGATCGAGCTTGCCGCTCTCGGCGCGCGCGGTGAGGTCGATGGTGTACTTCTCCAGCGCCTGGCGCTGTTCCTCGGCGTTCTCCGACTGCACCGTCTCGCCGCCGCGCAGCTTGTCGATGGCGGCCTCGATCTTCTTCTTGTCGGCGCCGGCCGCGCGCAGCGCCAGGCCCAACGGGCCGCCGTCGTCGACCGCGGCCAGCACGAACCACTCGCTGGCGATGAACTGGTCGTTGTGCTGCTGCGCCAGCTTGTCGGTCTGGTTGAGCAGGCGGCTGAGGTCGTTGCCCATCGACACGTTGCCGGGCTGGCCGCTGACCTTGGGCAGCTTCTCCAGCGCTTCGCCGAGCCGTTCGCGCAGCACCGGCACGTTGACGCCGGCCTGCGCCAGCAGCGGCCGGGTGCTGCCGCCGGCCTGGTCGAGCAGCGCCACGAACACGTGCACCGGTTCGATGATGGTGTGGTCGCGGCCCACGGCCAGCGACTGCGCGTCGGCCAGGGCCTGCTGGAAGCGCGAGGTGAGCTTGTCCATCCGCATCGGGAAGTCCTCTGAAGGAAAGGGCCGGCCGTGCCGGCATGCCAGCAAAATGCGGCTGTCCGCCCCTGTTTCAAGGCCGTCCGCGACGTCTGTATACACCTCGCGGCACGGCGGCGACGCGACGTGACGTCCGCCGCACTCCGGCACCGGGCAGTCACACGCCGCTACCGCAACGGCGGCTACCCTCGGCGCTCCCGTCCCCACGCACAGGCCCCGCCATGCACTACGAGCTCTACTACTGGACCGGCATCCAGGGCCGCGGCGAGTTCGTGCGGCTGGCGCTGGAGGATGCCGGCGCCGGCTATCGCGACGTGGCGCGCGAGCAGGGCGATGCGGCGATGCAGCCCTTCCTCGACGGCGCCCATGCCGGCGCACGCCCGTTCGCACCGCCGTTCCTCAAGGCCGGCCGCTTGGTGATCGCCCAGGTCGCCAACATCCTGCACTACCTCGGCCCGCCGCTGGGCCTGGTGCCGGACAGCGAATCGCGGCGGCTGCAGGCCCTGCAATTGCAGTTGACCATCGCCGACCTGGTTGCCGAGGTCCACGACAGCCACCACCCCATCGCCAGCGCGCTGTACTACGAGGACCAGCAAGCCGAAGCGCAGCGGCGCGCCGAAGACCTGCGCAAGCAGCGGTTGCCGAAGTTCCTGGGCTATTTCGAACAGGTGCTGGACCAGGGCGGCGGGCGCCACGTGCTGCGCGAGCATTCCTACGTGGACCTGTCGCTGTTCCAGCTGATGAGCGGGCTGGACTACGCCTTCCCGCAGGCGATGAAAAAACTCTCGCCGAAGCTGCCGCGGCTGCGCGCGCTGCAGCAGCGCATCTGCGAGCGCCCGGGCATCGCCGCCTACCTGGCCTCGCCGCGGCGCCTGCCGTTCAACGAGAACGGCATCTTCCGGCATTACCCGGAGTTGGATGGCTGAGCGAGGCTGGACGTCCGGCGTCGGCCTGCCACGTCCGTTGAAAGAGCGCCGTCATACCGTGGTGATCTATGGTGTAGCGCGTCGGGACTGAAGTCCCTCCCACAAGGGCGCTTCAGGCGTAGCCATAGGCGCTTTCCCGCATGAGCGGCTCGAGGTGGCCTCGGGCAGCTCCTGCCAAAAACAAAAAGCCCGCATGACGCGGCACGCGCCTCGCGTCTGGCTCAGGTCCGCGTCAGGGCTTCGCGCACCGCACGCAATTGCGCCTTCACCGCCGCGGCCTGGGTCGGGCCCATGCGCAACAGCGCCTTCTGCCCGATCGACAGCGATTCCAGCGCTGGATCCACGAAGCGGTACTTGCCGCGCACCGGATCCATCTCCACCGCGAGCGGCGCGGTCGGCGTCGGGGTCTGCAACAGGTGGTCGATCACCTGCACCAGCCGGTCGTTGAAGTAGCCCTGCGGATAGCCCAACTCCACATAGGCCTGCTGGAACAGCGGATAGAAGCGGCGATAGGCCGCCACCGCCGTGCCCGGATCGGCGCGGGTGAATGCCTCCACGTAGGGCGCATAGCGCTGGGCATTGGTGTCGGCGATGACGCTGGCGCCGCTGGCATCGGTGCTCACCTGCAACTCGCCCGGCACCTGCTTGAGCGCCAGGGAGCGCGCAGTGACGCGGCGTTGGGTCAGGTTGTCGACCATGGTCACCAGGCGCTGGATCAGGTGGTCGCGCAGCAGCAGCGCCAGCGGTGCGTCGCCGCCGGCCAGCGTGCGCAGTGCCGACCAGGCCGCATCGTCGCTGGCGGCCAGGGCCGGAATGGCCGCGTCGGCGGCTTCCGCGGCATCGATCGGGTGCTGGATCGGCGGTGGCGTTGCCGCCGCGGCAGGCGCGTCAGGCGTTGTCGG
>NZ_AQOI01000779.1:0-331 GCF_000364665.1 Xanthomonas sp. SHU 199 | reverse complement strand
GGCGCCGGTGCCAGGTCCAGCAGCAGCGCCGGTGCCGACGCGGAGGGCGGCGGCACCGGCATGCGCGAGGGCCAGGCCAGCAACACGGCCAGCACCAGCGCATGCGCCGCCAGCACCAGGCCCAGGCTGAGCAGCCAGCGGCGCAGCGCCGGCGGGTGCACGTTCATCGCGCCGGCGACTCCACCGCGACCAGGGCGATCTTCAGATAGCCCGCCGCGCGCAGCGCGTCCAGCGTGCCCATCAGGTCGGCGTAGGCCACGCGGCGGTCGGCGCGCAGCAAGATGCGGCGGTCGCGGTCGCCGCCGCTGCGTCGGTCCAGCGCCGGCCGCAG
>NZ_AQOI01000778.1:0-494 GCF_000364665.1 Xanthomonas sp. SHU 199 | reverse complement strand
TGGGGCAGCCGGCGGTGCCGGCGTGGGTGCGCTCGCGGTGGCGGTGCTCGGCGTCGGCACTTCGATCTGCCGCACCTGCGGCACGTCCGCACTGGGCAACACCGGCGTGGGCGTCGGCGTGCGCAGCTGTGGTGCGGGAACCTGCACCTGCGGCAGCGGTGCCGGCACCTCGCGTTCGCGCACCTGTACCTGCGGTGCGACTGGGCGCGGCACCGCGATGTCGCGCGGCCGCAGTTGCGCCACGGTCGGCACGTCGGTGACCACTTCGACCTCGCGCACCGGCACCTGCACGTCGGGCGGCACCACCGCGCGCGGTGTCGGCACCGGGACACGCACGCTCGGTGGCGGAGGCAGTACGAAGTCGCGCGTGGGCGTCGGCGTTTCGGTCACCTGCAGCGGCTGCTCCGCCGGCGGCGGCGGTGCACTGGCCGTGGTCGGCGTGGGCGCCGGCGCTGCCGGCGTCGGCTCCGCAGGCTGTGCAGGCGCAGCAGCGG
>NZ_AQOI01000777.1:0-391 GCF_000364665.1 Xanthomonas sp. SHU 199 | reverse complement strand
CGAGCGCGCCGACATCGTGCACGCGCGCTCGCGGCTGCCGGCCTGGCTGGGCTGGCGCGCGCTGCAGGGCATGCCGGCGGCGCAGCGTCCGCGCCTGGTCACCACCGTGCATGGGCTCAACTCGCCGAGCCGCTACAGCGCGGTGATGACCCGCGGCGAGCGGGTCATCTGCGTGTCCGAGACCGTGCGCGACTACGTGCTGCAGCACTATCCGCAGACCGATCCGGCGCGCCTGCGGGTGGTGCCGCGCGGCATCGATCCGGCGCAGTTCCCGCGCCGTCCCTGGCCCGATGCGCAGGCGCGGGCCTGGGCCGTCAGCCAGGCGCCGGCGTTGGCCGGGGATGGGCCGCTGCTGTTGCTGCCGGGGCGCGGCACCCGCCTGAAGGGCCAC
>NZ_AQOI01000776.1:0-603 GCF_000364665.1 Xanthomonas sp. SHU 199 | reverse complement strand
GCTCCGGCAGCCGCTGGCGCCGCGACGGGCGGCTTCGTGGTCGGCCTGATCGACAGCGGCGTGGACGCCGCGCATCCGGCGCTGGCCGGCGTGCAGGTGCAATCCTGGGGCTGCGACGGGCAGGTGCGCGCGCAGCCGCACGGCACGGCGGTCGCCTCGCTGCTTGCCGGACGCGCGGTGGCGCACGGGCCGTTCGCGCGCACCCTGTATGCGGCCGACATCTATTGCGGACAGGCCGATGGCGGCACCGTGGTCGAGCTGGTCGGGGCACTGGCATGGATGGCGCAGCAGCAGGTGCCGGTGATCAACATCAGCCTGATCGGCGGGCCCAACCGTGCGTTGCAACTCGCCGTGCAGCGCATGCTCGCGCGCGGCCACGTGTTGGTCGCGGCGGTGGGCAACGACGGCCCGGCGGCACCGCCGCTGTATCCCGCGGCCTATCCCGGGGTGATCGGCGTCACCGCGGTGGATGCGCGTGCGCGGGTCTTGCCGGAGGCGGGGCGAGGGCCGCAGGTGGCCTTCGCCGCGGTCGGCGAACTGATCGCCGCGGCACCGCAGGGCCGCTGGCAGGCGCAGCGCGGCACCTCCTTCGCGGCGCCGCTG